>CAYGPQ010000064.1:24631-25846 GCA_964351775.1 uncultured Kordia sp.
TTGAATCTACTCGGAAAGCGCGAACCAGAAATTTACGGAAGTGCTACGTTTGAAGACTATTTCAAAGCACTTCAAGAACAATTTTCCAATATAAATTTGAGCTATTATCAATCTAATATAGAAGGCGAATTGATTACTAAACTACAAGAAGTCGGTTTTGAACATGATGGAATTGTCTTAAATGCAGGCGCATATACACATACTTCTATCGGAATTGGCGATGCCATCAAAGCAATTTCAACCCCCGTTGTAGAAGTGCATATTTCCAATACGTTTGGCAGAGAAACATTCAGACATCAATCGTATATTTCGGCACATGCAAAAGGTGTGATCTTAGGTTTTGGAATGCAAAGTTACCAACTGGCACTTCAGAGTTTCATATCATAAGCAAATGAAAAAAGCATACTTTAATTGGAGCACAGGAAAAGATTCTGCTTTAGCACTTTATAAAATATTCCAACAAAAAGAATACAGCGTTACACATTTAGTGACTACAGTAAATAAAGACTTCGAACGTGTTTCCATGCACGGATTACGAGAAGAATTACTAGATATTCAAGTAGAACGTTTACAACTTCCGCTACAAAAAATATACTTTCCAGCACAAGTTTCTATGTCAGATTATGATAAAGCCATGTGGAAAGCTACAAATTCTCTTATGAATAAAGGATTTCAATATGGAATTTTTGGTGATATTTTTTTAGAAGACTTACGTAGCTATCGCGAAAAAAAACTCAAAGAAGTGGGTATCACAGGTGTTTTTCCGTTATGGAAGCAAAATACCAGCACGTTGCTAAAAGAATTCCTCTCCTTGGGTTTTAAAGCCATTACGGTATGTGTGAATGCAAAATTACTCGACGCATCTTTTGTGGGTAGAATACTCGATGAAAGCTTTATCAACGATTTGCCTGAAACGGTAGATCCTTGTGGTGAAAACGGAGAATTTCACACGTTTGTGTTTGATGGTCCTATATTTTCGTCACCAATAGAATTTACCCTTGGAGAAAAAGTGTTAAAAACGTACACGCCTTCTGAAAAAGGCGAAGACAACTGTTCCTCAGATGATTCTGTTTGGGATACTGCTTTTTGGTATTGTGATTTGATACCAAAATAAACAAAAACTCTTAAAAATTAACGTTTTCCTGTGAAAACTTTACGTAAGTATTGGCAATAGCTTAAGAACAAATAAAGACTATCAAACCCTATATTTAAATA
>CAYGPQ010000065.1:0-4415 GCA_964351775.1 uncultured Kordia sp.
TTGGATTTTTATAATATAATCAACTCAAATAGAGTTATTTTCTGAATGCGCCTTTATATTTTTCTTTTATTTCGAAAAGAATGAATCTACAAACTCGTATTTATTGAATACTTGTAAATCTTCGATTCCTTCTCCTACTCCAATATATTTTACGGGAATTTTGAATTGATCTGAAATTCCGATCACAACGCCACCTTTTGCAGTTCCGTCCAATTTTGTAACTGCCAATGAAGTGACTTCGGTTGCTGCTGTAAACTGTTTTGCTTGCTCAAAAGCGTTTTGTCCGGTTGATCCATCTAAAACCAATAATACGTCGTGTGGTGCATCGCCAATTACTTTTTGCATTACATTTTTGACTTTCGTCAATTCCTTCATGAGGTTTATTTTGTTATGCAATCGTCCAGCGGTATCAATGATAATGACGTCAGCATCTTGTGCCACTCCCGATTTTAGCGTGTCAAACGCAACAGAAGCTGGATCGCTTCCCATACTTTGTTTTACCAACGGAACATTGACTCTATCTGCCCACACTTGTAATTGATCAATTGCCGCAGCTCTAAAGGTATCAGCAGCTCCTAAAACAACTTTTAATCCTTGTCTGTTAAATTGATAGGCTAGTTTTCCAATAGTGGTTGTTTTTCCAACACCATTTACGCCAACCACCATTAATACATACGGCTTTTTATCAGCTGGAATGGTAAATTCGGTTTCTTCACCAGCATTGGTTTCAGATAACAATCCTGCAATTTCTTCGCGAAGAATTTTGTTGAGTTCGTCCGTTCCTAAGTATTTGTCTTTAGCAACTCTGGCTTCTATTCTATCAATAATTTTCAATGTGGTATCCACACCAACATCACTGCTGACTAATACTTCTTCTAAATTATCTAAAACTTCATCATCAACTTTGCTTTTTCCGGCAACAGCCTTTGTCAATTTAGAGAGAAAACTTGATTTAGATTTTTCTAATCCTTTATCGAGTGTTTCTTTTTTTTCTGATGAAAATATTTTTTTAAAAAAACTCATAATTTGTGGTACTATTTTTAATGCGATCTACAATCTGATTGATTGCACAAATGGCAAAACAAGATACTCAAAATTAAGCTATGTTTTGCTTTGCTGTTTTTATACCATTGGCAAGTCAAATATCTTGCCTAACTCGCAAACATGAAAAACTGTCATCTTTTGCGTTCATGTATAAAAACCAAAAGCTACCCTCTTTCGAAAGTAGCTTTTAATATCGTATAGAATGTATACTTATTCTTTTAACCAACTGTCAACTTTTTCAGGAGACATGATTGATTCTACAAAAGTGTAAGCTCCAGATTTTGGAGACTTTACCATTTTAATTGCTTTTGTTAATCTCTTTGATCCTGTTTGTAAGGATGCTACTGATTTCTTTGCCATGACTTATTATTTTATTTCTTTGTGAACAGTCATTTTCTTTAAGATTGGATTAAATTTCTTAATCTCTAACCTGTCCGGAGTGTTTTTCTTATTCTTAGTTGTGATATAACGTGATGTTCCTGCTTGCCCAGAAGCTTTATGCTCTGTACATTCTAATATCACTTGAACTCTATTTCCTTTCTTCGCCATTACTTTGGTATTTATACTTTATGACTGTATATTACTTAATGAATCCGTTTGCTCTTGCGTCTTTAAGCACAGCAGAGATTCCTTTTTTATTGATTGTTTTTAATGCTGAGGTAGAAATTTTTAGTGTTACCCACTTATCTTCTTCAGGGATATAAAAACGCTTTTTTGTAAGATTCGCATTAAATTTGCGCTTTGTCTTATTCATCGCGTGGGAAACGTTATTCCCTACCATTGCTTTCTTACCTGTTAATTCACAAATTCTAGACATCTGTACTAAACTTTTAAGTTATTCAAAAACGAGGTGCAAATTTACATTTTTTTATTTTCTCAGCAAATATTTATTTACTGTTTTTTAAAATTTCTTCTAGCAACATTTCAAAAGCTTTCGTAACTGCCTTATTTACTACCTTTTCCCTTGGTTGCCCAAAATTAAATTCTTGCGAAATGATTCTGTTTGGACTCGCTATTGCAATAAATACAGTACCAACTTCAGCATCCGAGTTTCCTTTACTTGGTCCAGCGTTTCCAGTAGTTGCTATTGCATAATCTGTATGATAGATTTTTTGAGCGCCTTTTGCCATCGCTTCCACTACTTCCGTGCTGACAACTGAATACCTCTTTATAAGCTCTTCCGGAACACCTAGAAGATCGATTTTAGATTGTACCGCATATGTGATTGCACTTCCGTTAAAAAAGGCTGAAACACCTGATTCTTCTGTTATTTGCGCCGCAACACGACCGCCAGTACAACTTTCGGCAACCGCTAACTTTTGACCTCTAGCAACCAACAATTCTCCTATTTGGGTGACAATGCTGCTTTTCCCTTCAATTCCTTGAATGATATCGCCAATGATTGGATAGAGTTTTTGCGCATATTCATCTACTATATTGGTGATGCGCGTTTTGTCTTTTCCTTTTCCAGTCAATCGCAAACGTACTTTTCCAAAATTGGGCAAATAGGCTAGTTTTACATTTTCTGGCAGGTTATTTTCCCAATCTTCAATTTTCATTGCAATACTACTTTCGCCCATTCCATAAGTGAGAATCGTTTTGTGATATATAAAAGGTCTTTCAAATTCTTGTTGCAGTTTAGGAATGATATGATTGGTCATCAACCCGCGCATTTCATAAGGCACGCCGGGCATGGAAATAAAAACCGTATTGTCTTTTACCATCCACATTCCAGGTGCAGTTCCGTATTCGTTCATCAAAATTTGTGCTTTGGAAGGCACTAATGCTTGATCTCTGTTCATATTTGATATGGTAGAAGAAGTAATGTATTTAGCAAATAATTCTTCAATATGTCCCAAAACTGCATCATTTTGAACCAAGGTGTCTTGAAAATACTCGCACAGCGTATGCTTGGTAATATCATCTTTTGTCGGACCTAATCCGCCAGTAATTAATACCACATCCGCTTTTGCTTTGGCAGCTGCTTCTAAAGCTTCTAAAATGTGTTGCTTATCATCTTGGATAGACGTAATTTGATGCACAGAAACACCTATTTCATTGAGTGCTTTTGAGATAAATACTGAATTTGTATCCACAATTTGTCCGATGAGAATTTCATCGCCAATGGTAATTATTTCTGCAATCATAGGTTAAGGTAAGTTGAATTCTTTTTTCAATTCGGCAATGTTCGAATTGACGTTTGCAAGTACGCTATCAAAAGCCGTCACAATATCGGTTATGTTGGTTTCTTCTTTTGACCAACTTAATATTTGGAGATTGATATCGTACGATTCTTGCATGCCCAATAAGTCTAAATTCGGCTTTATTTTATGGCTTACTTGGTAAATACCTTTGTAATTACCTGATTTTACTTCTTGTTCAAATTTCACGAGATCTTCTGGAATTTCTTCTATAAAAGCTACGACTACAGCTTCTATAAAGTCGGTATCTCCATCAGATATTGCGTTGATTTTCTTTAAATTATAGCTCATTTTTTATTTTACTAGTATTGAAAATAATTCTTGTCCTTCCAAATGTCCTGTCAATCGATCGTCAGTATGTACTTTGCTTACACCAGCAGGTGTTCCTGTAAATATAATATCGCCAATTTTTAGGGTGAAATATTGTGAAACATAGGCAATCAACTCGTCAATTTTCCAAAGCATTTGTTTGGTATTTCCTTGCTGAACGATTTCGTTATTTTTTTCTAATTTAAAATTGAGGTCGTTCAAATCGGTAAATTGATTTTTTGAAATCCACTTCCCAACAACTGCCGAACCGTCAAAGGCTTTTGCTTTTTCCCATGGCAATCCTTTTTCTTTTAATTTCGATTGCAAATCGCGCGCTGTGAAATCAATCCCTACACTAATTTCATCATAATATTTGTGTGCGAACTTCTGATCAATATATTTTCCTAATTTATTAATTTTTACCAAGATTTCCACCTCATGATGGATTTCTTTTGAAAAATCGGGAATAAAAAACGGTTGCTTCTTTAAAAGTATGGAAGTATCTGATTTCATGAAAATTACGGGATCCGTTGGTTTTTCGTTTTCAAGCTCAGCAATATGTTCCGTGTAATTTCGTCCGATGCAAATAATTTTCATCTGTTTTTTCTACTTAATTCGTTAATTTTAATTTAAAAGCTAGTGCAACAACTTCAGTTTCTTTAAAGCTCGCTCGTGGCATTTTCAATTTTCACACTTTCTTCCAGCCATCAACTTTCATATAATTTAGGAAAACCATTCGCCATCTTCTTCTATAATTCCTTTAAAGAGAGGTGAATGATTTCTTCAAAAGTATTTTAGTGACTAAAATTTCGTATTTAGCTTTCGTAGTTTGATTGCTGTGAGTACTTTTTTTGTATACAA
>CAYGPQ010000065.1:4425-17117 GCA_964351775.1 uncultured Kordia sp.
AACGGAAAGTTTGCGTTAAGAATCCAACCGAAATAGCCTGGTTCTTCCTCCAAAACTGCCTCCACTTTTTTACCTTTGTGTTTTCCAAACGAAAAGATTTCTTCATCATCTTTATCATAAATGATGAATCCTGCAAAATCTGCCATTTTTTTACGTGTCGTAAATTCACTTAACTTTCGTACATCATTTTCTAATTCGTCATACCGATCTAATTGCGATTTTAAGACTTCATACGTTGCATTAGTGTCTACTTCAGCTCCGTGGGCACCTTCAAGTTCTTTTCCACAGTAAAATTTGTAGGCTGCAGCTAAGGTACGTTTCTCCATTTTGTGAAAAATTGTTTGCACATCAACTGAAACTCTATTTTTCATATCAAAATCAATTTCTGCTCGCAACAATTCTTCTGCTAGTAATGGAATGTCAAATCGATCCGAATTATAGCCTGCCAAATCACTATCTTTCACCATATTATAAATGTCCTTAGAAAGCTCTTTAAAGGTGGGTTCATTCGCAACTTTATCATCCGTAATTCCATGAATTTCAGAAACATTTGGAGGAATTGGCATTTCAGGATTTACCAACCACGTTTTACTCTCTTTATTTCCGTTAGGATATACTTTGAGTATCGCAATTTCTACGATTCTATCTTTTGCTACATCAATTCCGGTTGTTTCCAAATCGAAAAAGCAGATGGGATTTTTTAGTTTTAACTCCATTTTTTTGTTTAAAAGAGTAAATTTACCATTATTACAGGGTAAATAAAATTATTTTGTGGTATAATAATTGATTTTTATGCTTTATTAACAATAATATAAAGACACATATATTGAAAGCTATTTTAACTACTTTTTTAGGTTGCCTTTTTTGGATATCCCTAGCAAATGCGCAAACAGAAGCTATTGAGATTGTAGAGGTGAAAGGCAAGAATAAGATTGTATTTTATGCTATTAACCATACGGAAACATTGAAAGAAGTTTTTTTTAAGATCGATGGAGAAGGTTTTCGGAAAAGTGCTTTTCGACCTGTGATTAAGAAAGTTCCTGCCAATACCAAGATTTTGTTGACGACTTTAATTCCTTTAAAAAACACAACGCCAACCTACACTTATTTTTCTTCGTTTGACGATCAATTACAAGAGTTAAGCCTAGAGACCAATGTAAAAAACTGGAAAACACTCGATGCTTTAATTGATAAAGGCGAAATTATTATTTTTACTAAAGATGCCTGTACAAAGTGTGAGAAATTGATTGGAATGCTCAAAGCAAACCGAATTCCACATAAAGCGTTTGATATTTCTGAAAACGAACGATATAAGGAGTTTTTCTGGAATACCGTTTCTAAAATGAAACGCCAAGATGTGATGATTTCTTCGATTCCTATTGCGATTGTGAACGGGAAACTTCACGAAGGTTTGGATTTGATTTCGTTTATTGAGATGCTTAAAGAGTAGATCGCTTCGCTTTTAGACCGCTTCACTTCGACTCTGCTCAGTGTGAACGCTGCTAGATGTTTGACCGCGCTGACGGGTTTTTAGACGACTTCGTTCATTTTTTATTGATTTGATTTTTCACTCTCAACTCATCACTCTTAACTCATCACTCTTAACTCATCACTCTTAACTCATCACTTTTAAACTCATAACCTTTTGAACTTCTTTTACTCATAAACAAAAAAAGAGCCTTCTTCCGAAAGCCCTTTTACTATATAATATGATATGATTTTTAGATATCTCTATTGCTATCCCAAGCTTCTAAATAGTCAGCAACTCGTTTTACAAATTGCCCACCAAGTGCACCGTTGACAACTCTGTGATCATACGAATGCGATAAGAACATTTTGTAACGGATTCCGATGAAATCACCTTCTGGCGTTTCAATCACCGCAGGTACTTTACGAATGGCACCTAAGGCTAAGATTCCTACTTGTGGCTGATTGATAATTGGTGTTCCCATGATACTTCCAAAGGTTCCAACATTCGTTACTGTATAGGTTCCACCTTGAATATCGTCTGGTTTTAACTTATTATCTCTGGCTCTTCCTGCTAAATCGTTTACTGCTTTTGCCATCCCAACTAAGTTGAGTTGATCTGCATTTTTAATCACAGGAACAATTAGGTTTCCATCTGGTAACGCAGCTGCCATTCCTAAGTTGATATTTTTCTTTTTGATGATGTTATCGCCATCTACGGCAATGTTCATCATTGGGAAATCTTTCAACGATTTCGCAACCGCTTCCATAAAAATTGGTGTAAACGTAAGTTTTTCACCTTCACGTTTTTCGAAGCTATTTTTTACTTTGTTACGCCAGTTCCAAATGTTGGTGACATCAACTTCTACAAAACTTTGTACGTGTGCCGATGTTTGTACCGAAGCAACCATGTGATGCGCAATGAGTTTCCCCATACGTGTCATTTCTATGATTTCGTCAGTCCCATTCACTGAAACTGGTGTTGCTGGTGTTGATTTTGGAGTTGCAACAGCTTTCGCAGCTTCTTGTACAGCTGCTTTTTGTGCTGCAACTTGTGGCTGCGAACCTTTATTTTTGATGTATGCTAGGATATCATTCTTCGTGACTCTTTCGTCTTTTCCTGTTCCAGCTATGGTGTCTAATTCTTCAACGGAGATTCCTTCTTCTTTGGCAATATTTTTTACTAATGGCGAATAGAATTTTTCAGAGGTTGAAAAATCATTCGTTACCGTTTCTTTTGCTGCGGTTACAGTATTTGCAACAGCGGCAACAGCGGCTGTTTCGGCTACTTTTACGGCTGGTGCGGGAGTTGCGTCGGCACTTCCTTCTCCTTCCGTTTCAATAATAGCAAGTGTTTGACCTACTTTTACAACATCTTCTACATTGAATAGTATTTCAACTAACACACCATCAACTTCACTAGGCAATTCAGAGTCTACCTTGTCCGTTGCGATTTCCAACACTGCTTCATCGGCTTCAATAGTGTCGCCAACTTCTTTGAGCCATGATATAATTGTCGCTTCAGCAACACTCTCTCCCATTTGTGGAAGTTTCAGTTCAAATTTTGCCATATCCTTAATCTAATGCTATTATTTTATTTTATTTTGCGAAAATACTAAATAATATGATTTTTTATTGAATTATTTTCAATTTAATTCTTTCTTAACATGTCTATTTCAACACACTCAGCAACTGCACTTCTCCTCTATTTTTTGAGGAATCACTACCGAGGATAAAAGTACTGTTTTTTGGTAATATTTTGTAATATCCAAGCTGTTTTTCAAAGATTTGAATGATCGTTTTTGTTTCGATGAAATGTGCATCTAAGATGATTTCCGTGTGATTTTTATCTTTTGTTTGATTGAAAAACTGATCTAAATTATCAACTTGCACGCAGTTTTTATCATTGTAAACGGCTTGAAGCTGCTCAAAACGAGTTGCATCATTCGTTACAATCACAAATTTTTGAATGTTTTTTTGAACGTGTTCACTTGACTTTGAAATCATCGGAATTACTTTCGCGCCAAGCGTCACTGCAACATCATAAACTAAATTTCTTTTGAAATGTTTTTTATAGAATAATTGCATCGCGCCATAAAAACGGTTTGCGTATGCTTTGTCTTTTAGTGTGCTTTCTCCTTTGTAATGAATGACCGAAGTTTTGCCGTAATAGTAATTTTGAAATCCTGCTTTTTTGATTTTGTATGATAAATCAATGTCTTCACCATACATAAAGTAATCTTCATCAAATCCAGCGACAGCTTCGTACACGCTTTTTTTCATGAACATGAATGCGCCTACCAAAATGTCTACTTTTCCGATTTCGTTTTCATTCAATTCAGAATAATAACCTGCATTTTTTCTCCCTAAAATCTTTTTTATAGAAACCATCGGCGTTGGAATGTTTCGCTTGCTTTCGGGTAAAAACGCTCCGCTTCCGTCAATGAGTTTGCAACCAATACTTCCTAGATTTTCTTTGTCTTTTGCAAATTCGAGTAGTTGTGTAAACGTATCCTCTGCCACAATGGTATCAGGGTTTAAGATGCAAACATATTCGCCTTTGGCATCTTTCACACCTTGATTGTTTGCTTTGGCAAAACCTACATTTTCCGTGTTTGCGATGAGTTGAATGTCTGGAAAAGTCGTTCGTATCATGTCGCAACTATCATCGGATGAATTGTTATCAATCACAATAATTTCTGCGTCTATTCCCGCAATAGCGGCTTGCACACTTCGAATACACGCTTCTAAAAAGTAGCGCACATTATAGTTGAGAATGATGACGGAGAGTTTCATATAGTTTATTTTTTATGAACTCTTAAGTGAATTTTCAAACGGAACTCTGTTTACGATACTTCGTCCAAGCGTTACCTCATCTGCGTATTCCAGTTCGTCACCCACAGAAATTCCGCGTGCAATGGTGGACGTTTTTACATTGTATTTTTCGATTTGTTTGTAAATGTAAAAGTTGGTCGTATCGCCTTCCATCGTGGAACTTAAGGCAAAAATGATTTCTTGTACTTTTCCAGCTTGTACTTTTTCTACCAAACTACCAATCGTTAAATTGTGCGGACCGATTCCGTCCAACGGAGAAATTTTTCCACCTAATACGTGGTACAATCCTTTGTATTGCGACGTACTTTCGATTGCCATCACATCGCGAATGTCTTCTACGACACAGATGATGTCTTGCTGACGATTCGTATTGATACAAATATCACAGACGTCTACATCCGAAATGTTGTGACAGCTTTTACAATGCTTGATTTCCGTACGCAACTCTTGCAACGCGCTGGCTAAGTGCATGGTTTGACTTTCTGGCTGACGCAATAAGTGCAATACCAATCGCAATGCAGTTCGTTTTCCAATACCCGGAAGTTGCGAAATTTCATTGACGGCACTTTCTAATAGTTTTGAGGAGAATTCCATGGGGACAAATTTACGATTTTTTAATTCAGAATTATAAATTCAGAATTTTGAATTATTAAATTCTTCAATCTTTTTATCTACGACTATTTTTATGAGGTATTGTCCTATTACTTCACTATTTTGAAGCATTGATGTATCATTTATATCTATTACTTTACTCCTTCGAACTATTCAGTTGATATTTATAAGTGTTGATTTGACATTTATAAACGTCATTTTAACGCTTCGAGACGTTATTTTAATCTTTCGAAGTATTATTTTAATCTTTATAAACGTTATTTTAATGCTTGTAAATACTTCTGGAAGGCTTCGAAGTACTTCTAAACCGCTTCGAACCCTTCTTGGAAGGGTTATATTCTTGGTGGTATGGGGTGATTTGGAGTTGGAGCAGATTGTTTTTATAAAATCATGAGCTTGTATAACTGATTTCCAGTGTTGGAAGTAGTTTTTACTATCCATTTTTTAAATCAGAAAATTTTAGTTTTAATTCATCCCAAAAATCTTTATGAGTTTGAGAACTATATGATTCTAAGTTAAGTCTGATGTGATTTATTCTGAAATAATTTTTGTCATCAGTACATTTAATTCCAAACTTAGGGGAATTAATATCGAAGTTTAAATTTTCTTTTGGAGCAAAGAAATCATAATTACAAATTGATTTATTACTTGATGACTTCAAATTATAAAAATCTATAAAGTGTGGAATTACATTTCGAAATAGTATTAATTCAACTTTTTTAGTGTAAGCGAAGGTCAAATAACTGGATTTGTCATCAGGATTATTTTTGTCAGAGTATTTAGAATACAGAGTTTGAATATTAGGATTTTCGTTTATTTCAATTAGTATCTCTTTTAGAATTGAATTATCAATTTTCCAGAAATCACGCTCAACTTTTAGTAGACTATAAAAATCCTTCATATACCATTTCTTGCGCTTTTCTGTCAGGTATTGGTTAGTCATTAGTTTTGTTTATTTATTTTCTCTAATTACACACAACAAGCATATAATAAACACATATTCATTACACCATATCTATTTCCTACAAATCTAAACGATTTTTACTGAATCTAAAAGTAGAAGTGATTTTATAAGCATCTCGACTGCGCTCGATGTGACACCTTTTTTAACTTTTCCACCTCAAAATCCTTGAATAATTAAATTTTTGAATTTTTGAATAGCGAGAAGCCTTGAAGTTCGTATTTTGCAATCCACAAATTATATCTATGCAACCGATTCATATTTTACTTCTGATTGCCGGCTATTTTGGCGTACTGATTTTAATCTCGTATTTCACAGGGAAAGACGATAGCAACGAAACGTTTTTTAGAGCTTCACGAAAATCACCTTGGTATATTGTTGCCTTTGGAATGATTGGTGCTTCGCTTTCGGGTGTTACGTTTATTTCCGTGCCTGGTTGGGTTGAGGCTTCCCAGTTTAGCTATATGCAAGTAGTTTTTGGCTATTTGGTCGGTTATTTTATCATTGCGTATGTGCTGATGCCTATTTATTATCGCTTGAATGTCACATCGATTTATCAGTATTTGGAAGACCGATTTGGCGTCGTAAGTTATAAAACGGGTGCTTTTTTCTTTTTACTTTCTAGAATTTTGGGTGCTTCGTTCCGATTGTATTTGGTGGCGATTGTATTGCAACGTTATGTGTTTGATGCGTACGGAATTCCGTTTGCGGTTACCGTTACATTGTCAATTTTACTGATTTGGTTGTATACATTTCGCGGAGGCATTAAAACGATTGTGTGGACAGATACCTTACAAACCTTGTTTATGCTCATCGCGGTTGGTGTAGCGATGTATTTAATTTTGACGAATCTCGATCTAAGTTTTAGTGAATTTTGGAATTCAGAAGCGTTAGAGAAATACAATCAAATTTGGTTTACAGAAAGCTTCATGGCGAAGAATTATTTCATTAAATCGTTCCTTGGAGGATTGTTTATTGCGGTTTGTATGACTGGACTCGACCAAGATATGATGCAGAAGAATTTAACTTGTAAATCACTCGGCGATGCACAAAAGAATATGGTTTCGTTTAGTATTGTGTTGGTAGTGGTAAATTTAGTGTTTCTATTATTAGGTGCCTTATTATTTATGTATGCAGCTCAAAATAATATTGATATTCCATTGATGGATGGAAAACCAAAAACCGATTTGTTATTTCCTGAAATTGCGCTGAATGGTGGCTTAGGAATTTCACTTGCAATTGTTTTCTTATTAGGTTTGATAGCTGCAGCGTATTCAAGTGCTGATTCTGCATTGACTTCCTTGACAACTTCTTTTTCCGTAGATTTTTTAGGTGTAGAAAAGAAACCTGAACATCGACAAAAAGGCATTCGACAAATGGTTCATATTGCGATGTCTGTGGTATTGATTATTGTGGTGATTATTTTTAATAGTTTGAGCAATAAAAGCGTCATCGATAGCATTTTAACGATTGCTGGTTATACCTACGGACCGTTGTTAGGATTGTTCGCGTTCGGGATTTTTACCAAATATAAAGTGATTGACAAGCGCGTGTGGATTGTCACATTGGTTTCAATTTGTTTGACGTATTTCTTAGCAAACTTCGGGAGTTATTACACGTATGTTACTGAAGACGTATCCAATCTCGCGGAAGCGGCAAAATTATCAAAAGAAAGTTTTTATCAATTTGGCTATGAATTGCTCCCCATTAACGGATTGCTCACATTTATTGGTTTAATATTGATTCGACGCCAATAAAACCAAGGTACACGCAACTTCATGTGCAATATTGTTTTCTTCTAATAGCTTGTAAAATTTTGGATTTTCGGTTCCAGGATTAAATATGACACGTTTCGGTTGTAACGAAATGATATAGTCATAAAAATCAGCTTGTAGCGAAGAGTTTAGATATAAAGTGACCGTATGAATGTCTTTGTAAGGTACTAATTCAGTATCAATGGTAACACCACTAATTTCTCCTTCTTTTAATCCGTAAGCAACCACTTCATAATTGTTTGCTGCTAGTTTTTGAACAGCTTTATAGGAAAAACGATGCACTTTCATAGAAGCGCCAAGAACTAATGTTTTCAATAGGTTATAATATATTAGATTACGATTTGGACACACTCATTGGTAATGAGGATACAAATTTAATACTTTTAAAATCGTAACGGCATTATTTGTTAAATTATGTTAAAATTTGTTAAATAGCGTAACACAATATTCTTTCTATCGTCAAGTGTACATGCTTCTAGTAATACAAGAAGTTTTCATCAAACATCAAAAAACACTAATTAATGAAAAAACTAATCACATTTTGCATGGTAATGCTATGCTTTGCATTACATGCGCAAAACCCAGCCCCTAAAATTGGAACTATACAAGGAAAAGTTATTGACGCAAGAACACAAGAAGCGATTCCATATGCTACAGTTGTTGTTAAATCAAAAGCTGACAGTAAAGTTATTACTGGAGCCATTTCAGATGATAATGGAAGTTTTAAAATTGAAAAAATTCCTACTGGATTACTTGTCGTAGATATTCAATTTATAGGATATGAAACAATTACCAAAGAAGTTACCATTTCTAATGATACTAAAAACGTTTCTCTTGGAACGATTTCTTTAGCTGAAAATGCCACTACTTTAAATGAAGTTGAAGTTGTTGCAGAACGCACCACTATTGAACAAAAAGTAGATCGTAAAGTAATTACCGTTGGAAAAGACTTGGTCACAAGTGGACCGACAGCTGCTGATATTATGAACAACTTGCCATCTGTCAATGTAGATCAACAAACAGGGGCTATTAGTTTACGTGGAAATCAGAATGTGCGTGTGATGGTTGACGGAAAATTATCCAACATTCCAACTGCGCAGTTATTGAAGCAACTGCCTTCTAACTCTATCAAAAAAATTGAATTGATCACCAATCCTTCTGCAAAGTACAATCCTGAAGGAATGAGTGGAATTATCAATATTGTGTTGCATAAAAATGTAAACATTGGTTTCAACGGAAATGTAAATATTGGATTGACGCGTGAACGTGAAGCAAAGTTCAACAGTTCTATTGATATGAACTATCGCAATGGAAAATTCAACATATTTGGAAACTACGGAAACAATATTTCTAAAAATGCGAATGAAGGAAATATTTTTAGAGTAGGTGAAAATTCTGAGCAAATATTTAGCTTTTTAGACAATAGAAAAACACATTTATTTAAAGTTGGAGTGGATGTATATTTGAACGAGAAAAATACCATTTCATTCTTTACGAATCAGAATATTAGTGATAGTAAAACAGATGGACTTACCAGTGTTTTATTCTACGATGATTCTCAATTCAATAATTTACAAGATTTCTTAGCAGAAAATGACAACCTTTCTTCTCAATATAACTTCAACTATAAGTATGATATTGATGATGAAGGACACAATATTGAGTTGGAAGTAGATTACAACGTTTTTGATGCGAATGATAATATCGATTTTCGATTTGCAGGAGCCAATACATTCCCTAATTATGTTGATGAAACTGAAACTGACAGAGATCGTACCACTATTAACTTAGATTATGTACGTCCTATGAAAAACAAAGCGAAGTTAGAATTGGGTGCAGAAGCGCGTTTATTCAACTCTGGAATTGACTACCAATCCTCTGGGTTAACCTTTAACGAATTGGGAGTATTACGTAGAACACCAAATACTGATTTTGAATACAGTAGAGATATTTATTCTCTGTACGGAACCTATGGTAAACAATACGAAAAATGGTCGTATCAAATTGGTCTAAGAGCTGAAACTGTTCAGGTAGACGCAAATGCTTTATCAAGAGAAATTGAAACAACTGACACAAACAATATCGTTTTTGAGAATGATTATGTACAGGTATATCCTTCTGCATTTTTCACCTATTCTCCTTCAGAAAAAAATTCATACCAAGTTAGTTATAGCAGACGTGTAGATCGTCCGGGAATTGACCAAGTAAACCCAATTAGAGAATGGAGTACACCATTGATTTCTTCTTTTGGAAACATCAATTTACAGCCACAGTTTACCAATTCTATGGAAGCAAACTATACGCGTAAGTTAGGAAATAAAGGAACTATAACAGGTGGAGTTTTTTACAGACTTATTGAAGATGAAATCAACAGAGCGGTTTTTGTAGATCGTACGGATATCAACCGATTAATTTTAACAAACGACAATTTTGACAATACCACAGCCTATGGAGTTGAAGTTTCAAGTAATTTTAGACCAACTAGTTGGTGGAGTTTCAACGCAAGTTTTGATTTCTTTTCACAAACACAAAAAGGAATTACTGAATCATTAAATGCACCAACAGATGTAGCAACTGTGGACAATATTGTTCGTGAAACTGTAGAAGTTGACAATGCTGCTTGGAATTTTAGAATGTTTAATAACTTTAAAGTATCTAAAAAAATAAACTTATCTGCTTTTGGATTTTACAGAGGAAGTGTTCAAGGATTACAGTTTGAGATGGAACCAATGTATTTTGTAAATATAGGTGGACGCTATTCATTTGCAGAAGGAAATGGAACATTAAGTGTAAATTATAATGATATTTTCAATACCATGCAGTTTGCCTTTAATGGAACAAGACCTTTCCGCCAAGAAGGTGCTTTTAGATGGGAAAGCAATACGGTAAACGTTAGTATTTCATATCGCTTCGGAGGTGGAAAATACAGAGCAAAATCACGTAAACAACGTGACGATGATGTAAAATCAGGAAGTGGCGGATTTTTATAGATCCCGCTATTCCATAACAATTTAATAGCTTCAATTATTATTGATGGTTAGTGTTAATTGTAAGTTATTAATCAAAGAAAACCTTAGTTGTGCACAACTAGGGTTTTCTGTTTTTAGAATGATTTTTTTCGGATTGAGAAATTTTCTAAAATGTTATTAATCCGCAAACTAACACAGTTAAACCAAAAATTTGTTAAAATTCTGCTAAGCAGCTATTGAATCACTAAAAAAACGACATATTGCAGTATGAAAAAAGTTATATAATATTGTAATAGGTTGATTATTCGAATTTAGCACTCAAAAAATATCCTGAAATATTGTATAACTTATCATAGATATAGGTGTCTATGAAAAAAATCCCAAGCTCGTTAGAACTTGGGATTTTGTTTTTTATGAATAGCAGATAAATAGACCGCTACGCTGTTAGATACTAGAATAAAGACTAAAAGAACGATAGATCTATACAACAACATTCATTTCAACATTCTGTATTTGAGAATTTAACGAAAACGTCAAATTCAGCATTAACACATTTTCAAATTAACACATTGCTACATTTTCAAATTGTTACATTGCTTACCACTTTATAATCACGCTTCCCCAAGTGAATCCACTTCCAAAAGCGGCTAACACTACGGTATCACCTTCTTTCACTTTTCCTTCTTCCCATGCCTCTGTTAATGCAATAGGAATAGACGCTGCGGTTGTATTTCCGTAACGCATAATATTATTATACACTTGATCGTCGCTTAATCCAAACTTTCGTTGAATGAATTGTGAAATTCTCAAATTCGCTTGGTGCGGAATTAACATATCAATGTCTTCTTTTTTCAAACCATTTTGGGATAAGCCTTCCATGATAACCTCACTGAAACGCACGACGGCATTTTTAAATACAAATTGTCCATTCATGTATGGAAAATACGACGTATCCTCTACACCATTTTTATGATCTTCTAAAATATCATTTACCCAACGTGTTCCCATTCCTGGCGCCGTCAACGCTAATTCTTCAGCGTGTTCTCCTTGCGAATGCAAATGTGTTGATAAAATTCCACGACCATTTTCTTCACTTCTTGATAAAATTGCAGCTCCTGCTCCATCACCAAAAATTACAGAAACACCTCTTCCGCGTGTGGTCATATCCAAACCATGTGAATGTAATTCTGAGCCAATAACCAAGATATTTTTATACATTCCTGTTTTAATAAACTGATCGGCTACAGAAATTGCATATACAAATCCTGAACATTGATTCCGTACATCTAAAGCACCAACGGTTTTAATGTCTAACTCTTTTTGTACAATAACACCCGGTCCTGGAAAGTAATAATCGGGACTCAAGGTTGCAAAAATGATAAAATCAATATCATCTTTATCAATTCCTGCGCGTTCAATGGCTATTTTTGCTGCTTTTACCCCCATTCCAGAAGTGGTATCTTCAGTTCCTTTTATGGCATATCTTCGTTCTTGTATGCCAGTTCGTTCCTGTATCCATTCATCATTTGTGTCAATTAGTTTAGATAAATCGTCGTTTGTAACCACATTATCTGGCACATAATGTCCTAATCCTATAATTCTTGATGTATACATAAAGTATCGATTTTTAATTTTTCAGTGCGAAATCGCGGTATAAATTTACAAATTCTTAAAAATTGAACCACTATATTAAGCATTAATAATTATATCGTTCTATGAAATGAATGCACTTAAACGAAAAAGCACATTCATTTTGAGATAAATGTGCCTTCAAACTACCTAATCAATACATAAACAATTGATTAAGAAATTATTCTTTTTTGCAGATATTTCTATCCTTAATCAATAAGAGTTTTATCGAAATGAATTTTGATTCCTTATCGGAAATTTTATTTATTTTTAAGAAAATGGGGCTTGACAGTATTTATGTCATCTTGTCACTTGTGTGAACTTGGTATTTTTTTTGAAAAGAAACATATCAAACAATACAAATTATTTAATCACAAACTAAAAAGATAACAAATGGCAACAGGAAATATTAATGTATCTGTCGAAAATATTTTCCCCTTAATT
>CAYGPQ010000065.1:17127-25649 GCA_964351775.1 uncultured Kordia sp.
GTTCTTATACAGCGATCACGAAATCTTTTTAAGAGAACTTATCTCAAACGCAACCGACGCAACGCTTAAGTTAAAACACCTAACGAGTATTGGCGAAGTAAGTGTAGCATACGGAAATCCCGTTATTGAAATTAAAGTAGATAAAGAAGGAAAGAAACTGCACATTATTGACCAAGGAATTGGAATGTCGGCAGAAGAAATTCAAAAATATATCAATGAAGTCGCTTTTTCTGGAGCAGAAGAATTTTTAGAAAAATATAAAGATTCTGCCAAAGATTCAGGAATTATCGGACATTTTGGACTTGGTTTCTATTCTGCGTTCATGGTGGCAGAAAAAGTTGAAATTATTTCTAAAAACTATACCGATGCGCCAGCCGCACATTGGACGTGTGATGGTTCGCCACAATTTACACTAGAAGCACACGATAAAACGGAGCGCGGAACTGAAATTATTTTACATATTGCAGAAGATTCAACAGAGTTCTTAGAAGATTCAAGAATCAATGAATTGTTAGTAAAGTATAATAAATTCATGCCAATTCCGATTAAGTTTGGAACGAAAGAAGAAACTTTACCTCTTCCGGAAGATGCTGCAGAAGATGCAAAACCAGAAACAGTAACCGTTGATAATATCATCAACAATCCAACTCCGGCTTGGACAAAACTACCAGCAGATTTAGAAGATGAAGATTATAAAAAATTCTATCGCGAATTGTATCCAATGCAATTTGAAGAACCGTTATTCAACATTCACTTAAATGTAGATTATCCGTTTAACTTAACTGGTATTTTATATTTCCCGAAACTTGGGAACGATATGAATATGCAAAAGGATAGAATCCAGTTGTACCAAAATCAAGTATATGTCACGGATAATGTAGAAGGAATTGTACCTGAGTTTTTAACGATGCTAAAAGGTGTGATTGATTCTCCAGATATTCCATTGAATGTTTCACGTTCGTACTTACAAGCAGATGGAAATGTAAAGAAAATTGCTTCATACATCACGCGTAAAGTGGCAGATAAATTAACTTCGTTATTCAAAAACAGCCGAGAAGATTTTGAAGCAAAATGGAATGATATCAAAATTGTGATTGAATATGGAATGCTTTCCGAAGATAAATTCTTTGAAAAGTCGGAAAAATTCACATTGTATCCAACGGTTGATGGAACGTATTATACCTACGAAGAATTACACGAAAAAATAAAAGATGTACAAACGGATAAAGATGGTAAAACAATCATCTTGTACGCTTCTGACAAAGATCAGCAACACAGTTATATTGAAGCTGCGAAAGAAAAAGGATATGAAGTTTTATTATTAGATTCTCCAATTGTTCCTCATTTAATTCAAAAATTAGAAAGTTCAAAAGAAAATATTTCGTTTGCGCGTGTAGATACGGATCATATTGATAATATAATTAAGAAAGACGAAACGCAAATTTCTAAACTTTCTGAGGAAGAAAAAGAATCTTTAAAAACGACCTTAACGGAAGTGGTGCCTTCGGATAAATACACCGTTCAGCTAGAAGCAATGGATTCGAATGCTTCCCCTTTTATGATTACGCAACCAGAATTTATGCGCCGTATGAAAGAAATGCAGCAAACTGGCGGTGGCGGTATGTTTGGCATGGGGAATTTCCCCGAAATGTACAACCTCATCGTAAATACAAATCATGAATTGGTTGGACAGATTCTAAGTACGAAAACTAAAAAGAAACAAGAACGTTTAATCAAGCAATCGTTAGATTTAGCACGTTTATCTCAAAATTTATTAACGGGAGAAGAGTTGACACAATTCATCAAACGTAGTTATGAGATGATTAAATAAGTATAAAAAATAATCTTATCTTAAAGCCTCTTCAAATGAAGGGGCTTTTTTTGTAACTAAATTTTAGTTGCATCGTCATACATACAATCAATCAAAACAAAATATACCATGAAAAAACTATTAAATTCAAAACTGCTCTTTTTACTGCTTTTCATATCAATTCCTGCTGTACAATATGCGCAAACAATGGAAGAAAAAATTGATCAATTAATGAGCGATCAATACAAAAATGAGGCCTCTGGAGCAACTATTTTAATTGCTAAAGAAGGAAAAGTTGTCTACCGAAAAGCTTTTGGAAAATCAAATTTAGAATTGAATGTAGATATGATTCCAGAAAATGTTTTTGAAATCGGATCGATCACCAAACAATTTACAGCCGTCAGTATTTTAATGTTACTCGAAGAAGGAAAGCTTTCGCTCACTGACGAAATCACCAAATTTATTCCTGATTATCCAACACAAGGAACTAAAATCACCATTCATCACTTACTCACACATACTTCTGGAATTAAAAGCTATACGTCGCTTCCATCATTGAGAGATTATGCTCGAAATGATATTCTAATAACAGAACTCATTGATGCTTTTAAAAATGAACCAATGGATTTTAAACCTGGCGAGCAATATCTTTACAACAATTCTGGATTTGTATTGTTAGGGTATATCATTGAAAAAGTAAGTGGGATTCCCTATGAGGAATTTATTCAAAAACGAATTTTTGATGTCCTAAAGATGGAAAATTCTTCTTATGGAAGTAAATATACCATCATAAAAAATAGAGCTTCTGGTTATCAAAAACAAGAAGATTACCTCAATGCAAACTACATTAGCATGACCATTCCGCATGCGGCAGGTTCCATTATGTCAACTGTAGATGACATGTATACATGGCAAAGAGCCGTTAGAAATAACACCTTAATTTCTAAAGAAAGTTTAGCTAAAGCGTTTACAAACTATACCTTAAACAATGGCGATAAAATAAACTACGGGTACGGTTGGGCGCACAATATCATTAATGAGGTTCCTGTTATTGAACACGGTGGTGGAATTTTTGGCTATACCACACAAGGAATTTATGTGCCTAGTGAAAATGCGTATGTAATTATTCTAACGAATTGCAATTGCAGTTCGCCAACAGAAATTGCTTTTAAAATCGCAGCAATTGCCATAGGAAAACCCTATCCAGAACTTTCAAAAACTGTCACTCTTTCTAAAGAACAACTGCAAAAATGGGTTGGTGCTTACGAGTTTGAAGATGATGCTGTCCGATTTATTACATTAGAAGACAATCAATTATACAGTCAACGATCCGATGGCAATGCTTCTTTTAAGATTTTTCCGATCTCAGAAAACCGTTTCTTTTTTGAAGATAGTTTTGCACAATATGAATTCACCGATGGAACACCTAAAAAAGTGATCTTCAAAAATAATATCAACGTTTCAAAAGGTGTTGAAACTGACAAAAAAATACCAGATGCAAAAAAGGAAGTTCAACTCTCAGCTGAAGTCTTAAAAAAATATGTTGGAACATACCAGTTAGCTCCTACCTTTTTCATTGAGATTACAGTAGAAGGAAATCAAATTTTTGCACAAGCCACCAACCAAACAAAAATAGAACTATTTGCAACTTCAAAGAATCATTTTTTCCTGAAAGTAGTTGCCGCAAAAGTTACTTTTGAAATGGATAAAGATACAGACACACCTATCAGTCTAACTTTAGAACAAGGAGGTGGAAAAACAAAAGGAATGAAGATTAAGTAGATTGTTAGACAACTTAAATTTTTAGATACATACACGAAAACCACTTCTTTTGAGGTGGTTTTTATATTTTTACCAAAACTATCATTTTTTGAAACTTCTTGAAACACATATCGTCCCAAAACTCAATTCGCCCGTTCGAATCCAAGAATATGATGTGTCTGTTTTTAAAAGTATTACTACCAAGAGTTCACTCAAAAAAACCATTAAGAAGAAACTCATTTTAATTAATGGAAAAACTGCCACCACTGCGACACATATTTTAGAAAATGATACGATTGAAATATATGCAGAGGAAATCGTTCCTAAGAAAATTTTCAAACTTATAATTCCTGTCATTTTTGAAGATGAACACATCGCAATCCTCAACAAACCTGCTGGATTTCCAACTAATGGAAATTATTTTAAAACGATTGAAAACGCATTGCCACACAATTTGAAATCTTCCGAAGCAATGGACGCATTGCAATTTCCAAAACCAGTACATCGTTTGGACAATCCGACTTCGGGAATTTTGATCGTTGCCAAAACAAAAAGTGCACAAATAAACTTGCATCAACAGTTTGAACGGCAAGAAATTTCTAAAATCTATCAAGCTATTGTTATTGGTAAAACGATACTAAAAGGCGAGATAAATTCGGCTGTAGCCGAAAAAGAAGCATTTACAAGCTATGAAACCCTACAAACAGTTCCTTCATTGCAAAACGAATTTCTTTCGCATGTAAAATTGTTTCCAACAACTGGAAGAACGCACCAGTTACGAATTCATTTGGCAAGTATTCATCATCCGATAGTTGGCGATCAAATTCACGGAAAAGCTATTGAAAATTATAAAAAAGGATTGTTTTTGTGCGCAACTTCCATTGAGTTTCTGCATCCAACAACAAAAGAAAAGTTATCTTTTACCATAAAGCCGCCAAACAAATACCAAAGTTTTTTAGCACGTGAAGAACGTCGTTTTTTGAAGTTTGAAAAATAGACTTACTAAGATTTTAGACGTATTAGACTTTAGAATTTCAAGCTTTAGACTACATTGAGTATTCTTGTTTACATAAAAAAAGCGAACCGAAGTTCGCTGCCTGTATTGATTTAATTCGTTGCATCTAAAGGTTTACAAATAGGTAAACCGTAAATATTACAATAAAATGGTCCTGAAAAACAGCCACCAGGGATTGGCACTGGACAACCTGGCGATAATCCACCATTGATTTGTTTTTGATTTGACTTTTCTAATAAGTGAACTCCTTCTAAGTTTGAAATTTTTTTTAACATCGTATAAAGTATTTTTAATTAATAAGTGAATGAAACTCGATTACAGGTTACAGACAGACACAATTTGAAAAATTACAGCGTGTAATTCCACCACTTTTTCCAGGTTGCTGCGTACCGCCTTTGATTTCATTAAATGTCATGTTTGAAATGACTTCTTTGTTCATTGTTAATGATTGAAGATTTCTTTTTTTCATGCGTATAATTTTTAGGTTATACATAAAGGTAAAAAACACTTGTTACAATCATTTACGGGAATACCTTAATTAACTTTTATGATATTGTTAAAAAAAGCATTTATTTATGAAGAAATATACTGTGTCATTTTCTGCATGAGTTTATCTGCACTTTTTGCTTTATTGATAGTCACTTCAGCAGTAATAGAATGTATTCCATCTCCACCTAAAACTTGTTGTACATTTTTAATTTCGAATTTTTTGAATTTGTTGATCATGATTTATTTTTTATTCAATTAATAACCAATAAGATACAAATTGTAAATTAATTTTTAGCAATAAAAAAAGCGAACCGAAGCTCGCTCTATTCTATTAGTGCAACCAACAGTCATAGCAGGTATTACAATACGATCCTCCGCCAGTATCGCAAGTACCAGAACCACCTTTTAGTTGATCACTTCCTTTTACTTCTAGTCTTGAAATGTTTTTTTTAACTAGTTTGAGATTTTTAAGATTCTTTTTTTTCATGATATAAATTTTTGGTTAAAAATGGTTATCATTTTTTTTAATTATTATATATAGCTTCCGTCACATAAATAACCTGTTGTACCGTGCGAGCCAAAAGCCTGACACCAGCCTGCCGTATTACAACAGTTTCCTGGACCACAATACCCATTAATTCCGCATTGTTTTTTTCCTCCTGTTAAAGCGTGTTGTTCTGACTTTTTCAAAACTTTTACACCATCAAACTGTACGATTTTTTGTAACATACTGATTTATTTTTAAAGTTAATAATACAGAAAACTACTAAATAATTGACTCTTATGTTTACGGGAATACCTTACTTAACAAATTATTTTACAGGAAAATCAAAGTATTGGTTTTTATAAGGTTCGCCACGAAGTGTAAAATGCCACCATTCTTGCGGATAGTTTCGAAAGCCGTGTTTTTGCATTATTCCTTGTAATAATTGACGGTTTTCTAACTGTTTTTGAGTGAGTTCTTCATAGTTTACCCATGATATTTTTCCAAAGAAATCGTACGAACTTCCCATATCGAGTGCTGCTTTTGTGTTGAGATCAATAATGGTAACATCAACCGTACTTCCACTACTATGTCGCGATTTTGTAGCAATATATTCTAGTTTGAATAAGTCCTTTTTAGCGACATTTGGATAGAATTGTTGTTTGGTCAATGTATCTTTTAAATTCCGCGCCCATCGTTGAAAATGATCAACAGCGCGTTGCGGTCGATATGCATCAAATATTTTAATTCCTAAGTTTTGAGTTGCTAAATCTGCCTGAACTTTTTGTAAAGCTACAGTAGCTCGCGCTGATAAAATACAGGTTTCTGCTTCGTATCCGTCCACTTTTACACCTAGAAAATTATTAGTTCCAAAATAGCGTATTTCCAATTCAATTGTTGGAATCTGATCTTTTACATACACAAAACCTTCCGGAAGTTGTGCCTTCGGAGTTTCACATATTAAAAAAAAGATACAAAGTATGGAACAAAATAGTTTCTGCATTCGTTGTAATTTATTGGCTGCTTCACAAAATAATAATTAATTTTATCATCCACAGTATAAACTTAATGAATCAGGCATCTTTATTTTCAGATCAAACAACTCAACGGCTCGATTTGCCCGATGCTGACATTACGTATTTCCCAAATTTAATAAATTCGGCGGAAGCCACCCATATTTTTGAAACACTAAAGAAAGAAACGCCTTGGCAACAAGACGATATTAAGGTTTTTGGAAAAGTATATGCACAACCGCGATTGACTGCTTTGTATGGAACGAATCAGAAACCGTATAGTTATTCTAATATTAAAATGATTCCGCATCCATTAACACCAACATTGACAAACTTAAAAAAACTAGTGGATGAAACTTGTCTGGCTGACTTTACAACGTTATTATTAAATTATTATAGAGATGGAAAAGATAGCAATGGTTGGCATGCAGATAATGAAAAAGAATTGGGCAAAAATCCAATCATAGCGTCATTAAGTTTTGGACAAGAACGTTTTTTCCATTTAAAACATCGCACCGATAAAACCTTAAAACACAAACTACTGCTTCAACATGGAAGCTTACTATTGATGAAAGGCGAAACACAACATCATTGGCTACATCAAATTCCAAAAACCGCCAAACCTATTAACGGTCGTATCAATATTACGTTTCGAATTATTGCATAAAAAAAAGCATCCCGAAAGATGCTTTTTAAAACTAACCAACCAAAAATGTAACGTGCTCTATTTAGAAAGTAACCAGCTTTGCTAAACGTCATTGCAGTGTTACACTTCCATATACACAAACGGTGTGCCAAACTCGTTTTTTAGCTCACAATCCTTTCTATTGTTGACTTCATCGTGTTTTAAAAAATATATCTCTAAAATATATTTTGAAAATCCTTGGATAATATAAATTTAATTTCATATATTTATGATATCATTTTAATATCAATCTAAAATATCATATCATGAGAGAAGAGAAAATTATTGTTCCCGCAAATGGCTATTTAATGCTGTTTGTTTTTTTAATCCTATTTTTTGGGAGTATTGCAGCCATTTTCGTATTTGAAAATGCGCTACCAGTTATCACAATTGTGCTGGCTATTGTGCTGGCAGTAGGTTTTATAATGGTCAATCCAAATAATTCCCGTGTATTATTATTATTCGGAAAATATGTAGGAACCGTTAAGGATAATGGTTTTTACTGGGTAAATCCTTTTTTCACCAAAAAGAAAATTTCTTTAAGAGCAAGCAATTTTGATAGTGAACGTTTAAAAGTGAACGACAAACTTGGAAATCCTATCATGATTAGCACCATTTTAGTTTGGAAAGTTCAAGACACCTACAAAGCAGCTTTTGATGTGGATAATTACGAGCATTTTGTGCGTGTGCAAACCGATGCAGCTGTTCGTAAACTGGCAAGTATGTATCCGTATGACAACTTCGCTGATGAAGGTCATGATGAAGATATTACCTTACGTTCAAGCGTAAATGAAGTGAGTGAAGCCCTAGAAAAAGAATTGGACGAGCGTTTGACAATTGCTGGAATTCATGTCTTAGAAGCGCGAATTGGGTATTTAGCCTACGCACAAGAAATTGCAAGTGCCATGTTGAAAAGACAACAAGCAACTGCCATTGTAGCTGCGCGACATAAAATCGTAGAAGGTGCCGTAAGTATGGTAGAAATGGCTCTGAATGAACTAAACAAAAAAGAAATATTAATCCTAGATGAAGAACGCAAAGCGGCTATGGTAAGCAACTTATTAGTGATTCTCTGTGGAGATAAAGAAGCTTCTCCTGTGGTGAATGCTGGAACTTTACATCAATAATATGAATAGCAAACAAATCACAGCCGTTGCAGTTGGTGTAGCTTCAGGAATAAGCATCGGAACTACCGTTGGCGCAGTTATTGGAAATGTTGCCATGGGAACAGTTACTGGTTCTTTAATTGGGACTATTATTGGTGT
>CAYGPQ010000066.1:0-25591 GCA_964351775.1 uncultured Kordia sp.
ATTAATTAGGGCGTGCCCGTAAACGGTCAGGCTCTCGGCAGTCGCTCTCTTCGAGGAGCTCCAACAAATGCCTCCATCCTTCACGCAAAAAATTGATCATTTCATCTGTCATTGAGCCAAGTCGAAAATGCAATCTTTTAATCATTACCTTTTTCAGTCTAAAATCAAATTAATGTAATTTTTACACAAAATAATTTGCAGAACTAAAAAAGCATTCTATATTTGCGTACAAATAACGCTAATATGAATTATTTACACTTAGATTCGAACTTTACTCCTTTTGGAAAATCAATTAATTTTGAAACCTTTACATTTTCTGGAGGCGAACCACATATCAAAATCAAAGAAACTGTAAAAGGTGCAATTACCATCACGCAACGCATTACAAGTTTCAACGATTTGGGATTTGTATTGTTAGCAACGGACGCGTTACGAAGAATGAATGTACAAGAAATTAACGTGTTCATTCCGTATTTTCCAGCAGCGCGCCAAGATCGTGTCATGGTTTCAGGCGAACCGTTAAGTGTAAAAGTGTATGCAGACATTATTAACAGTCAAAACTATGAAAAAGTAACTGTTTTTGATCCGCATTCGGAAGTTACGCCAGCGTTGTTGAACAATGTGGAAATCATCGACAATCACGAATTTGTAAAACGTTGTTTGGAAACCATAAAAGAAGAAATTGTGTTAATTTCACCTGATGGTGGCGCATTAAAAAAAATATACAAGCTTTCAGCGTACTTAGGTGGAATTGAAGTGATTGAATGTTCTAAAAAGCGAGATGTAAAAACAGGTCAATTATCAGGTTTCACAGTGTATACTGATGATTTACACGGAAAAACTGGAATTGTCATAGATGATATATGTGATGGTGGCGGCACATTTTTAGGCTTAGGAAAAGCGTTGCAAGAAAAAAATTCAGGAGATTTACATTTAATCGTAAGTCACGGAATATTCAACAAAGGATGTGAACAATTAGAAAAAATATATAAAACTATTTTTACCACAAATTCATTTAGAAATGTGGAATCAACACACGTAGTACAAATTGATTTTTAGATACTAGAATATAGACTCAAGAATCAAGACAATTTAAAATTTAGCATTTAGCATCTCGACTGCACTCGATGTGACACATTTAAAACATAAAAACTATGAACTTATTAGAACGCTTACAAGGAGGAATATTTGGAGTTGCCACAGGTGACGCTTTGGGCGTTCCGTATGAGTTTTTAAGTAAACAGCGTATGGAGCGGTTTCCTGCCACAGATATGATTGGTTTTGGAACACATCATCAACCGTTAGGAACTTGGTCAGACGACAGTTCGCTTACATTTTGCTTGATGGAAGGTTTGATTCCTGGTTATAATTTAAAAGTAATTGCGCAAAAATTTGTTGCTTGGTACGATCGTGCGTATTGGTCACCGCACGGAAGAGTTTTTGACATCGGAATCACTACGCGACAAGCAATTGACAGATTGGAACAAGGACACACGCCTGAAATTTGTGGTGGAATGGACGAATATTCAAACGGAAATGGTTCTTTAATGCGAATTCTTCCTTTGGTATATTATTTGAGAAATGAAGACGATATTGAGAAGCGCTATCAAACTGTAAAAGAAGTTTCTTCCATGACACACGCACATTTCCGTTCGGTGTTGGCATGTTTTATTTATGTGGAATTTTGTTTGTTATTGTTGAATGGAACTGAGAAATTTAAAGCGTATAAAAAAGTCAAAGAAACTGTCAATACATTTGTAAAAGCGCACGATTTCAACGAAAAAGAACTTGGGTTTTATTATGAAGTATTACAACAAGATATTGCAGAACGTGATGCTGATCGTATTAGCGGAAGTGGTTATGTGGTTAATTCTTTAGAAGCGTCTCTTTGGTGTTTTTTAACAACAGAAACCTATGAAAAATGTGTGCTAAAAGCTGTCAATCTAGGAGAAGACACAGATACAACAGCCGCAATTGCTGGCGGATTGGCAGGAATCTATTATGGATTTAAAGCAATTCCAGAAACATGGAAATTTCAATTAGCACGTTATGACGACATTTACAATCTAATTGATCGTTTTCACGAAAGTTTACACTAAAAAAAGAAAAAATGAACTATTCATTACAACATATACAACAACAATTCAATGACGGAAAATTATTGAAATATCTATTTTTTTGGGGACATCAACCTTCCGCAGATGGAAGCACAACAAAAAGTTGTTTCAGCCAATGGTGGGAAGTGGAATTTACGGTTGAAAATAAAACCTATAAAACCGCTGAGCATTGGATGATGGCCGAAAAAGCAAGCCTATTTAAGGATGAGGAAATTCGCGATAAGATTCTAGCGGTAAATCATCCTAATGACGCAAAAAAGCTAGGAAGAAAAGTTAAAAATTTTGATCCTAAAATTTGGGATGAAAAAAAATATGAAATTGTGGTCGAAGGAAATTATCATAAATTTTCACAACATGAAAGTTTAAGACAATTTCTAATAAACACAAAAGATAGAATCATTGTTGAAGCGAGTCCTGTAGATCCAATTTGGGGAATTGGCTTGCATCAAGACAATGAAAAAGCAATGAATCCGAATCTTTGGAAAGGTCAAAACCTATTAGGATTTGCCTTGATGGAAGTTCGAGATCGATTAAACGAAAAAACATGAAACTAAACATACAAAACTATAAAACACAGCTTACTGAATGGCCACAAAACGGACATTACATTATGGCGCAATACGACGATGAAAAAATAATCGTATATCAATCATACAGACCTGCAATTGGACATTTTGCAGCGGAAAATCAATTTTTTGGTGGTCCATTTAGCTTGGACAGAATGACCTGGATAAAGCCAAATTTCCTTTGGATGATGTACAGAAATGGTTGGGGAACGAAAGAAGGACAAGAAGTCGTTTTAGCAATCCACTTAAAGCGGGAAGCATTTCAAAAATATTTGGAAAACGCCGTACATTCTTCTTTCAAACCTGAATTGTACGAATCGCATGAAGCATGGAAAAAAATAGTTAAATCATCGAATGTTCGTTTGCAATGGGATCCAGATCACGATCCGTATGGCGCAAAACTAGCACGCAGAGCGATCCAAATTGGCGTTCGAAACAAATTCATTCGATCGTTTGCAAAAGATGATATTCTCGAAATAGAAGATATCTCGGCATTCGTTGCAGAACAATACGAGTTTGTTAAGTCGAATCAACTTGATAAACTAATGATTCCCGCAGAACGTCCTTTTTTACCAGAAGGTGACGAACTGCGGAAAAAATTACAATTACAATGAACACAAATTACCAACAAATAAGAGCGCATTTTGACGCCAAAACGATTACCGTTTATCAAGCATACAGCAAAGCTATTGCATTGCCTGCGATACAGAGTAATCGTTTTGAATCTCCATTTTCTTTTAATAGAATGACCTGGATAAAGCCTTCTTTTTTGTGGTTAATGGAACGTAGTAATTATGGAACAAAATCGAATCAGGAATATATTTTAGGTATCAAACTCAAAAGAGAAGCTTGGGAAAACATCTTAACTATTGGCGTATTAACGCATCCTGATTTGAATATATATAAAAATGCTTCTCAATGGCAAGAATTATTTGATGCAGCAAAAATTCATATTCAATGGGATCCTGAAAGAAATTTAAAAGGAGGAAAACTAGAAATACGAAGCATTCAAGTAGGAATCAGTCGGTTTTTAATTCAGGATTTTAATGAAAAATGGATTGAGAGTATAGAAGATTATACGCCATTAGTTAAAAAAATAAATCAATTGCGCAAAGCAGGAAAATATAAAGAAGCGAAACGATTGCTTCCTTCAGAAAAATTATATCCAATTCCTGTAGCAATTGCTCAAAAAATTGGAATACAATGAGTAAAAAAAATAAAAACACAAGCAAATTTCTAAGTTATGTACTTAGACATCATCCTGAAAAAATTGGAATTACACTCGATGAAAACGGTTGGACTTCGGTTGCCATTTTACTAGAGAAAATCAACGATGGCAATTATTCGCTTTCTATGTCAGCATTAGAAGATATCGTAGCGACAAACAATAAAAAACGTTTTGCTTTTAATGATAATAAAACAAGCATTAGAGCGAGTCAAGGACATTCTGTTGCTATCGATTTAGGCATAGAATCAAAACAACCACCTGAATATTTATACCACGGAACCGTTGAAAAATTTATTGAATCTATTCAAGACAAAGGATTAATTAAAGGAAGCAGACAACACGTCCATTTGAGCGCAGACAAAGAAACCGCTATCAATGTCGGAAGTCGAAGAGGAAAACCAATCATTCTAACTGTTAGAAGTAGTGAAATGCATGCAGAAAACTATGCCTTTTATCAATCGGAAAACGGTGTTTGGTTGACGGATGAAGTGCCGACTAAGTTTATTGAATTTTAATGAAATAACACATTAATTTATGATTGTAAGTTCTGTTATTAATCGCTTCGAAGGAAGTATTCTATTAGGCGCAATTGGAGACGCTTGGGGAAGTGCTTATGAAAATCTAGCTATTCCAGATGAGCATACTTTTTATGTAATTAAAGAACCAGAAAAACCAAAAGTTTGGCAATTTACGGATGATACACAACTTACATTAGCTACTTGTGAAGCAATTATTGCAGACGAAAATCTAGCTCTAGAAACATTCGTAACATATTTTTTAAAATATTATAATGCGAATCGTATAAATGGTATTGGAGCTTCTACGTTGAAAGCATTCCAGGAACTCAATATAGGTGCACATTGGAGCCAAACAGGAAGAAAAGGAGAATATGCAGCAGGAAATGGTGCTGCAATGAGAATTGCTCCAATTGCTTTTTTAAAAGATGTTTCTAGAGAACGAATTAGAGAGTTATGCTACATAACGCATCAAAATGAAGAAGCGTATGTTGGAGCCTTAGCTGTCGTTTTAATTGTTAGAGAAATCATACAGAGTAAGAGGAATAACAATACATTCATGGATATTGTTATTCCTCAATTGCCTGATACTCGCGTAAAAGATCGATTGATTGCATTACAAGAATTAGAATCAAAATCTATTACTGATGTTGGAAAACTTGGAAACAATGGCTATGTAGTAAATTCAGTTCCTTTGGCAATTTTTGCGGCTCAAAAAATAAAATCTCAATCTATAAAAAGTATCTTTGAAGAACTTATAGCTGTTGGAGGCGATACGGACACAAATTGTTCCATCGCAGGTCAAATTATTGGAGCATCTATTGGAATTGAAAATGTTCCGAAAGAATTAATAGACAAGATCAAAAATCTCCATGGTTATAAACATTTAGAGACTATTATTGCAAAATTATCAAACATACCTAATTTATGAGAACACTCGCAATAGGAGACATTCACGGAGGGTTTAAAGCTTTGTTACAAGTAATGAAACGCGCCAATGTGACTACAGATGATACCTTAATTTTTATGGGCGATTATGTAGATGGTTGGAGCGAATCTGCCGAATTAGTGGAGTTTTTGATACAATTAAACACCAAACAAAAATGTATTTTCATTCGTGGAAATCATGATGTTTGGTGTCATGAATGGTTAATAGATGGTCATGTGAATGATGTTTGGTATATGCACGGCGGCAAAGAAACCTTGGAAAGTTACGAGCGAATTACATTTGACAAACAACAACACTTGGAATTCTACGAAAATTTAGAAAACTACTATATTGACGACCAAAATAGATTGTTTCTGCATGCAGGATTTACCTCAATGCACGGCGTGACCAAAGAATATTATCAGAAGAATTTTTACTTTGACAGAACACTCCTAGAATCTGCTGTATTGGCGGAACAAATTGGCATTGAAAATCTAAGCAATGCCCGATATGAACCCGCAAGATTTCAACATTACAAAGAAATTTATATTGGTCATACACCCACTTTAAATTATGATTGTGATGTGCCGATGAAAGCTCACAATTTATGGGATGTGGATACAGGTGCAGCGTTTACCGGAAAACTTTCTATCTTAGATATTGATACCAAAGAATTTTGGCAAAGTGATCCGCTTCCTGAATTGTATCCTGATGAAAAAGGAAGAAACAAAATACGCGTTATTCGTAGAAATTGATTCTATTTTTCATTCCTGCGAAGACAGGAATCTACTCTGAACTGAAATAGATTCCTGTCTTCGCGGGAATGACAACTGAAGTATGAAGCTCAAGTTCAATTTCGATCTCAGCTTCAACCTCAATTTCGGTTTCAACTTCCTTTCTCTTCAACGATTAAAACACTATTTTCCTTGTCAATCTCAAAAAATAATTTATATTTGCGTATAATTAACGCAAAATAATATACCCTATGAATCCATTATTGCTGACAGATGGTTACAAACTCGGACACAAAGAACAATATCCGCAAGGAACAACCAAAGTGTATTCGAATTGGACACCACGAAAAAGTAGAATTAAAGGTATTGAAAGCGTTGTCTTTTTCGGACTACAATACTTTATCAAACAATATCTCATCGAACAATTTAATACTGAATTTTTCAGTCAACCAAAAGCAAAAGTTGTTACTGCATACAAAAAACATGTCGACAACTATTTAGGTGTCAATTATGATGTTTCACATATTGAAGATTTACACAATCTAGGCTATTTACCTATCGAAATTAAAGCCTTACCTGAAGGAACCGAAGTTCCCATTCGCGTTCCGATGTTCACCATTGTAAATACACTTCCCGAATTTTTTTGGATTACTAATTATCTAGAAACTTTACTTTCAAATATTATTTGGCAGCCATGTACTTCGGCTACCATTGCAAAACAATACAAAACTATATTAACAAAATACGCGCAAGAAACCGACGTTGAAAACCTTGATTTTATCAACTGGCAAGGTCACGATTTTTCCATGCGTGGTATGTCGGGAATTGAATCGGCAATCCTGAGCGGAATGGGACACGCATTGTCATTCGCTGGAAGTGATACGCTTCCCGTAACCATCAATCTTGAAAAATATTACCATACAGATGTTACGAAAGAATTGGTCATTGGAAGCGTAAATGCTACCGAACACAGTGTCATGTGTGCTGGAAGCAAAGACGATGAAATAAAAACTTTTAGACGCTTGTTAAAAACTTATCCAACAGGAATTCTTTCGGTAGTTTCTGATACCTGGGATTTATGGAAAGTGTTGACAGACTATTTGCCGAAACTCAAAGAAGAAATTTTAGAACGTGATGGCAAATTAGTGATTCGACCAGATTCTGGCGATCCAGTAGACATCATTTGTGGGTGCGATCACGATGATCCAACCATTGCAAAAGGTGTCATTGAATTGCTTTGGACTGCATTTGGCGGAAGCCTAAACACACAAGGATATAAAATGCTACACCCAAAAATTGGTGCAATTTACGGCGATAGCATCACCATTGACAGGGCTACACAAATTTGTGAACGCTTGAAAGAAAAAGGCTTTGCTTCTACGAATGTGGTGTTGGGAATTGGAAGTTTTACTTATCAATACAACACACGAGATACCTTTGGTTTTGCAATGAAAGCTACGCATGTAGAAGTCAACGGAGAAGGGCGCGCTATTTTTAAAGATCCAATTACGGATGATGGCACCAAAAAATCTGCAAAAGGATTGATTAACGTATTTAAACAAAACGGAACGCTTACCTACAAAGATGAATGTACTTTAGAAGAAGAAAAAGAAGGACTATTGACAACTGTTTTTAAAGATGGACAATTGATGCGAGAGCAGTCATTACAAGACATTAGAATGCTCGTTTCAAAAACACAACAAGATGTTAATTCTTTAAAAACCACGGCTATTGTAGATATTTAGTGGTACTTTTGCAAAATATTAAAGCACCATCAATGTCTATAAAAAATATACGCTTAGAAGTCATGCAAACGATCGAGAAAGAAATCGATAGTTACATGGATAAATATCTGATTCCGCCCGAAAAAATATGGCAGCCAACAGACTTTTTGCCAAATTCTCAAGGAGATACTTTTTTTGATGAAGTACATCAAATACGAGAAGAATCGAAAGAGTTAGGATATGACTTTTGGGTTGTATTGGTGGGCGATACCATTACGGAAGAAGCGTTACCAACCTACGAATCGTGGTTAATGGATGTGGAAGGTATTGATCAACATGGAAATAACGGTAGAGATAATGGTTGGGCAAAATGGATTCGCCATTGGACAGGAGAAGAAAATCGTCATGGTGATGTATTGAGTAAATATTTGTACTTATCAGGTCGTGTGAATATGCGGGAAATAGAGATTACAACACAACACATGATTAGTGACGGATTTGATATTGGAACGGCAAATGATCCGTATCGAAATTTTGTTTATACGAGTTTTCAAGAATTAGCTACCAATGTTTCTCATAAAAGAGTTGGTCAGTTAGCCAAGAAACAAGGAAATATATTGCTTGGAAAAATGTGTAATATTATTGCTGGTGACGAAATGAGACACCATTTGGCATATAGAGAGTTTGTAAAAACGATCTTAAATTACGATCCAAGTGAAATGATGTTAGCCATTGAAGATATGATGCGTAAAAAGATTGTCATGCCAGCACTTTTTCTTAGAGAATCTGGAGCAGCAATCGGTAGTGCGTTTGAAAATTTTTCAAATGCAGCACAACGTTTAGGTGTCTATACAACACATGATTATGTGGATATTTTACGAAAATTGAATGTATATTGGGAAATTGATAAATTAACTGGATTGACCGCTGCCGCAGAAAAAGCTCGTGATTATGTCATGAAATTACCAGATCGTATGGCACGTATTGCAGATCGTGTTACGATTCCGCAAGACATTACAAGGTTTAAATGGGTTGAGGCGAATGGAATGCTTTAAACTTAGATCGCTTCGCTGCTAGACCGCTTTGCTATTAGACCGGCTACGCCTTTTAGATTGCTTCGCTGTTAGATTTTCAAAAAACGTCACTTCGAGTGATTTTCGATAGAAAATTGTATCGAGAAGTACTTAAGATTTCATTTCAATAATACACGTTTCAAAAACTATTCTCAATACAGTTTTCAAATTAACACATTTTCAAATCATCAAATTGAAAACCATAAAAAAACTCGCTTCCATAAAAGAAGCGAGTTTTTTTGTGAGTTTAGTTTCAATCTATTTTACAAATCAAACTTAATTCCTTGCGCTAATGGCAATTCTGTGGTATAGTTGATCGTATTTGTTTGTCTCCGCATGTATACTTTCCAAGCATCAGATCCTGATTCACGTCCGCCACCTGTATCTTTTTCTCCACCGAAAGCACCACCGATTTCTGCTCCAGAAGTTCCAATATTTACATTGGCAATTCCACAATCAGAACCTTGTACCGATAAGAAATGTTCTGCTTCACGTAAATTGTTAGTCATAATTGCAGAAGATAATCCTTGTGCAACTCCATTTTGAACGTCTAAAGCATTTGTTACATCACCAGAATATTTTAATAAGTATAAAACCGGTGCAAATGTTTCATGCTGTACAATTTCGAATGAATTGTCTGCTTCTGCAATGGCAGGTTTTACGTAACAACCACTTTCGTAACCTTCACCAGATAAAACACCACCTTCCACAACAATTTTTCCACCTTCAGCAACTACTTTTTCTAAAGCAGCTTGATAACCTTTTACAGCATCTTTGTCAATAATTGGTCCCACATGATTGTTTTCATCTAATGGGTTTCCAATACGTAATTGTCCATAAGCAGCAACAACTGCATCTTTTACTTTATCATAAATTGAATCATGAATAATCAATCTACGTGTAGATGTACAACGTTGTCCTGCCGTTCCAACAGCTCCAAAAACAGCTCCGATTACGGTCATTTTTATATCTGCATCTGGCGTTACAATAATAGCATTGTTTCCACCTAATTCCAATAAAGTCTTTCCTAAACGCCCTGCAACTTCTTTGGCAACAATTTTACCCATACGCGTAGATCCTGTCGCAGAAATTAAAGGAATGCGAGTGTCTTTAGACATCAATTCTCCAACTTTATAATCTCCATTTATTAAACAGCAAATTCCTTCTGGCAAATCGTTTGCCGCAAAAACTTCTGCTGCAATATTTTGACAAGCTACACCACACATAGGTGTTTTTTCAGATGGCTTCCACACACAAACATCTCCACAAATCCAAGCTAATGCTGTATTCCAAGCCCAAACAGCTACTGGAAAGTTGAATGCAGAAATAATTCCAACAACACCTAATGGATGGTATTGTTCGTACATTCTGTGTCCTGGGCGTTCTGAGTGCATTGTAAGTCCATGAAGTTGACGCGATAATCCAACTGCGAAATCACAGATGTCAATCATTTCTTGAACTTCTCCTAAACCTTCTTGGTATGATTTCCCCATTTCATAAGAAACCAATTTTCCTAAGGCTTCTTTTTTCTCTCTTAATTTTTCTCCGAACTGACGAACAATTTCACCGCGTAATGGCGCTGGCATTGTTCTCCAAGTTTTAAAAGCTGAAGTAGCAGCTTCCATCACTTTTTCATAATCTTCTTTGGTTGTCGATTTTACTTTTCCAATCAATTTTCCATCTACTGGAGAATACGATTCAATCAATTCTCCGTTAGAAAAATTGTGTGAACCTGTTGATGTTCCTTCATTTATATCTTTTAAGCCTAGTGTTGCTAGTGCTTCATTGATTCCAAAATCAGTGGTAACTGCTCCCATTTATTTATAACTTTTTTTAATTCTTTTGTTAAATTTTTGCGAAGATAACACAATTCTAGCAATCTTCATTAGCAATGAATCGTTTATCATTTCAATTCTAAAATGTTGTAATTGTAATGTGCACGAAGGTATTTTTGATTTTTTTCAACATCAATCATAAAACTTTTTCGCTGTTTGTGTAAGCGCAATCCAGTTTTTTCTTCGTGCTGTATATTTATTATTTGACTGTAGGTAGTTCCATGTTTTACTAAGTTTTCTTTTAATAAAAAAGAACTTGTGTCAAAATAATACCACCATTCTGTATCACTATCAGGATAGGTAACTTTAATTTTATAAGCTTTGCGACCATCTTCTAAACGAACTTTCCCTTCTGATTTTAAGGAAACTTTATCATCCAACAATTTATACGGTTGCCACAACACATATTGAGCTCCTATGATTTCTTTATGTGCAGCTGCTACCTTTTTTTCGTCGGTAACTTGAAAACCATCCATAAAAACAAAAGTGTCTTTTCCATCAAAAACAATGCGTTTTTCTTCACCATTTTCCGTCCATATTACTTTTGAGGTAAATTCAGGTTGTAACGTATTATGAAATACCTGTTTTTTTTGACTTTCTATGTTTCCTAAGTTGTCGTATAAAATGGTCGTTTTCTCATACACTAACGTTTTGGGCAGTTCCCAATTCGCTTTTCCTCCATGTGCTTCTTCCAAAGATTTATTGACAATCATTTCTGCAGTAAGTCCAGCATCACATGATAAAGTCAAAATCACGAGACTTAGGCTTAGAAAAAAGGCTTTACTCTTCATCTGCTGTAAATCGTTTGTCTACGGGCATTACGGTTCCGCACTTATCGCAGGTTCGCAACGCTTCTGAGGCGTAAAACGTTTTAAAATGTCCTAAAAAATCTTTTTCAACATCTAGCAACGGAAATTTTACTTCATGTAATTGATGATTACAGTTGTCACAATACCATTGCAAGCCATCCAATAAATCGGTTCCTTTTCGTTTTCGCTCGATAACAAGTCCTATAGATTTGTCAAAGCGCACGGGAGAATGTGGGACGCCTGCAGGATGTAAATACATATCGCCAGGGCCAAGTTTCATGGTTTTCTTTTCGCCATCTTCCTGAATATGTACTTCTATATTTCCTTCCAATTGATAAAACAATTCTTCGGTTTCGTTGTAATGATAATCCTTTCGAGCATTCGGTCCACCAACAATCATTACAATGTAATCGCCAGCGTCTTTGTACAAATTTTTATTTGCTACGGGTGGTTTTAATAAGTCTCTATTTTCTTCAATCCATTGATTGAGATTAAATGGTTTTTGTATTGCCATGTGAATTAAAATTTAGATTTTAAAATTACGAATTTTTAAATGATCTGCGTTACCTCTGCAAACTTAACGGTCAAAACTGACAGATATATGTTAAGTAAGGTAAAACCGTACTTTCATAAATATATTATTCTCTATCTTATTATATCAACCATAAACCTATTAAATCATGAAAAAAAAGAAAATCAGTAAAAAACTAGACTTAAAGAAGAAGGAAATCTCAAGTCTTTCAGCTATCAATGGAGGTATTGATCCAGTTCAAGGAGCAATTCCAATACGACCTATAAGTAAATTAGGTAGTTGTTTGTGTATGACCTATGAAGAATGTAATTCTATTCATATCAATTGTCCTGTTTAGATAAAAATTAAAAATATAGTATCATGAAAAAAAAGAATTTAAAAGCATTATCACTTAAAAAATCATCTGTTTCGCAACTTAATGGCGGGTCATTAAGTCCAGCTCCTATATCGTTTGCATTTCCTTGTGAACCTGTAACACAAGATCTATTTACGTGTACATGGGTGAGTGAATTATATACAGCTTGTCATTGCGAACCTTCTTGGAATGGTGGATGCGAATCTATTCAATTTCCATGTCCAATAACTGTTGATTTGAATTGTGGACTAGAATCAGTTAAAATTTGTGTGGCATAATTAATTAACTAAAACTTAGTATCATGAAAAAAAAGAATTTAAAAACGTTATCGCTTAAAAAAGCATCAGTGTCTAAACTAAATGGAGGAACTGTTGCTCCAACACCGATTCAATTGACTAGAAACCTACAAGAATGTTTATATACCAATGATCTTTATCAATGTACTTGGTATAGTGAATTATATACAGCTTGTGAATGTGAGCCATCTAGAGATTTTGATTGTAATTCATATATTGTTTGCCAAGCAACGAATCCTTGTAATCCAACCCATGCATAATTAAATCAAAACTAATCATGAAAAAAAAGAATTTAAAAAATCTCTCATTGAAGAAAACATCTGTTTCTAAACTAAATGGTGGAACCGCTATACCGACACCAATTCAACTGACAAGAAATATTAAAGAATGTATGATTACTTGGAATATATACCAATGTACTTGGTATAGTGAATTATACACAGCTTGCGAATGTCCACCTTCGTGGGATTTAGGGTGTCAGCAATCTATTGACATACCATGTGAAGCATAAGCTTCTTAAAATTTAAAACAAACAATAGTAAAAGCTTCAAAAGTGTATTCTCTTGGAGCTTTTTTTATGAACTACTTTTTTTAATAAATATCTGAAAACAACCGCTTTTCCATTTTGAAATTGTGTAATTTTAAGCCACTAATCAATTCCATACCAATGAAAAAGTCGGCTTTAGTTCTAATTCTACTTGCTTTTATATTAAATAGTTGCACAAATACAACTCCTCAAAAAGAAACCAAAAAAATTGATACAACTCCTAAAAACAGTTTTGGACTCGTCATTCATGGTGGCGCAGGAACCATTCTAAAAAAGAATTTAACTCCTGAATTAGAAGCACAATACAAAGAAACCCTAGAAAAAGCCGCTAAAAAAGGATATGAAATTTTACAAAATGGTGGTACAAGTTTAGATGCTGTAGAACAAACAATTCATATACTAGAAAACTCACCGTTATTCAATGCGGGAAAAGGTGCTGTATTTGCAAATAATGGGGAAAATGAACTAGACGCTTCTATCATGGAAGGAAAAAAATTAAATGCGGGTGCAGTTGCGGGTGTGACGAATTTGAAAAACCCGATTTCTGCTGCGCGAAAAGTCATGGAAAATTCAGATCATGTATTACTAGCCAGAGAAGGCGCAGAAGAATTTGCCGCTTCGCAAGGATTGGAAGTTGTAGATCCAAGTTATTTTTATACAGAAAAAAGATTTCAATCACTACAAAGAATCAAAGACGAAGAAAAAGTACAACTAGATCATGATGACAAAGCTGCTTTTGTAGATCCTTTCATCAACGACTACAAATTTGGAACGGTTGGTTGTGTTGCACTCGATAAAGACGGAAACTTAGCCGCAGGAACTTCCACAGGCGGAATGACCAACAAAAAATGGAATCGTATTGGTGATTCTCCACTTATTGGTGCAGGAACGTACGCAAATAACAAAACCTGTGCAGTTTCTGGAACTGGACATGGTGAATACTTTATCAGAGCAAATGTTGCCTATGACATTTCAGCATTGATGGAATATAAAAACATGTCGCTGCAAGAAGCTGCATCGGAAGTCGTTCAAAATAAGTTGAAAAATATGGGTGGTGATGGTGGAATTATTGCCATTGACGCCAAAGGAAACTTGGTTGCCGAATTCAATACGGCTGGAATGTACAGAGCAATGGTGGATGAAAAAGGAACGATTACTATCGGAATTTACAAAGAGTAAAAAACGGAAAATTTAAATTTTTTTACGAATACTAGATACATCTTAACGAATACTCATTTAACTGCATCATTATGAAAAAGTCTGCCTATTTTACAAAAAAAATTATCATGCGCAACACTACTATTTTCATCCTTCTTTGGGTATTTGTTGGATTTTTTTCGTGTAAAACTGAAAACCCAGAAACGGATAATATCTTTGAGTTCAAAGACTATATTTATCAAACCACCGCTGGAACGGTTTCTGTAAACGAACCGATTATTATTGGACTTCAAAAAGAAGTAACCGATTGGACAGACGATCAAGAAGTACCAACAAGTCTTCTAAGTATTCAGCCGAAAGTGAATGGAAAACTATTTGTTCAAAGTAACAAAACATTGCGATTTGAGCCAGAAACAGCTTTACTACCAGACACCGAATATTCGGTAACTGTTGACTTGGCAAAGATGTATGAAAATGTTCCTGATGAATTCAAAAAATATACGTTTGCGTTCAAAACTGTGGCGCCAAACTTCACAATTGTCACCAACGATTTACAATCCTATTCCAAAGAATGGCAATCCCTAAATGGTGTACTGCGCTCCGCAGATGTCATTCCAACGGAAAAGCTTCAAGAATTACTAAAAGCGACACAAAACGGGAATGAATTAGCCATCAAATGGAATTCCGACGCACTAAGCAGCACAACGTATGAATTCACCATAGATAGCATCAACAGACCTATTGACGATTCGGAAATACAAATTTCTTGGACAGGAAAACCAATTGGCGCGGATACCGAAGGTTCAAAATCATATCTCATTTCTGGGCAAAACAATTTCTCTATCATTGATGTAAACGTTTCGCAAAGTCCAGAGCAAAAAATCAGCATCAACTTCTCGGATCCATTATTCAAAAATCAAAACTTTGAAGGATTAGTCACCTTGCAAAATCAACGTAACATTACGTATGCCGTTGACGGAAACATTCTAAATATATATCCAGAAAACAGAATGACTGGCTCAGCCGCACTCGAAGTTTTTACTGGAATCAAAAACAAAGAAGGTTTTAAACTCAAAAAAAATTATACCCAACGCATTTCCTTTGAACAACAAAAACCACAATTGCGCGCGGTTAGTAAAGGTGTTATTTTGCCAAACTCTAAAAACTTGACGTATAACTTTCAAGCGATGAACTTGAAAACAGTGGATGTACGAATTGTCAAAATATATCAAAACAACGTATTGCAATTTTTACAAGAAAATGATATCAGCGATATTGATCGATATAGCATTCGTAGAGTTGGAAGGCGCGTTGCCAAAAAAACCATCAATCTGATTAAAAATGAAAACGAAAATGATGGGCAATGGAAAACCTACGGAATTGATTTATCAACCCTATTCAAAGCAGAACCTGGTGCCATTTATCAAATAGAAATTGGCTTTAAAAAAGCGTATGCTTTATACACTTGTGAAACTGTTGATGCTACAACCGAAGAAGCAAGCTCACGTGGCGATTATTACCAAAATCGAGCAGACGAAGAAGAAAATGAAGAAGAATATTGGGACAATCGTATGTACGAATTCCGAAACTATCGCTACAATTGGAACGATCGTGAAAATCCGTGTACAGATTCCTATTATCTACAAGATCGATTTTTAACAGCAAACATCCTATCTTCTGACTTAGGCGTGATTGTAAAAAGAGGTGAAAACAAATCGTATTATTTCGCGGTGAGCGACATTATATCTACCGATCCTGTGGGCAGTGCAAAAGTAACTCTGTACAATTACCAACAACAGGAAATTATTTCAAAACAAACCGATGCAGAAGGATTCACCACGATTGATGCAGACAAAAATGCGGCTTTTGCGATGGTGTCTAAAGGGCAACATATAACGTACGTAAAACTCAATGACGGAAGTGCATTATCCATGAGTAAATTTGATGTTTCTGGAAAAAAAATCAACAAAGGAATCAATGGATATATTTACGGCGAACGCGGTGTTTGGCGACCTGGCGATAGTTTACACTTAGCATTTGTATTAAATGACAAAGGAAATCCACTTCCAAAAAATCATCCTGTAAAAATGGAAGTAACGGATGCGCGTGGAAAATTAGTCTACAAAAATATTTCAACGCAAGGTGTCGATAACTTCTACAAATTTACGGTTGCAACAGCTTCAGAAGCGCCAACAGGAAATTGGGAAGCCAATGTAAATGTGGGTGGTGTGAATTTTTCTAAAACACTCAAAGTAGAAACAGTAAAGCCAAATAGATTAAAAATTAATATTGACTTTGATGATGAAATTTTAGCCAATTCCCGACCAATTGAAGGAACACTAAAAGCTGCTTGGCTACATGGCGCACCCGCAAAAAACTTAAAAGCAGAAATCAGTGTAAAACTGACAAATACAAAAGCTTCTTTCAAGAAATTTCCAAACTATGAATTCAACGATCCAACACGAAATTTTAACGCGGAAGAATTTATCATGTTCGATGGAAAATTGGATGAAGACGGTTTGGCAAAAATCTATAAAAAAATAAATGTTGACAAAAGTGCGCCAGGCATGTTGCGTGCTTCATTTTTAACGCGTGTCTTTGAAAATGGGGGCGATTTCTCTATTGATGCTTTTTCCAAAGATTTTGCGCCGTATATTTCTTTTGTTGGTTTAAAATCACCCGAACCAAAACAATACGGCTCCTTCTATACCGATGAAGATCAAAAATTTGAGATCGTGACGGTGGATGACAAAGGAAACCCGATCAAGCGCAACGGACTCGAAGTAAAAATCTATGAAATCAACTGGCGTTGGTGGTGGAGTTCTTCGTATGAAGATCTTTCTTCCTATTCGGGAAGTGACTATCATGAACATTACAAAACCTTAAAAGTTGATACGGACGCGAACGGAAAAGGAAGTTTTAATCTCAACATTCCTGATGATAATCGCGGACGATACTTAATTCGTGTATACGATGCAAAAAGTGGGCATGCTACAGGAATGACAGCTTATTTTTATAAAAATTGGTGGCGAAGAAGCAATGATGGAAATTCGGAAGCCGCTAAAATGTTGATTTTTGCAGCAGACAAAGAAAAATATAATGTTGGCGAAAAAGCGACGATTACGTTTCCTTCTGGAAAAGGTGGACGCGCATTGGTCAGTGTCGAAAATGGCACGGAAGTACTCAGCACAAAATGGGTCATCACGACGAACGAACAAACCACAACCACGATTCCGATTACGGAAGAAATGGCGCCAAATGTATTTATCAATATCTCGTTGGTGCAAAAACATAACAATGTTTCCAATGATTTACCAATTCGTTTATACGGAGTCATTCCAATCTTGGTAGAAAACCCTACTACAATTTTAAAACCAAAAATCTCAGTACCAGAAACCTTACGCCCAGAACAATCGTTCACGGTAAAAGTAAGCGAGGAAAACAAAAAAGCAATGACCTATACCATTGCAGTTGTAGATGAAGGTTTGTTAGATTTAACCCGATTTAAAACACCAAATCCTTGGGATACTTTTTATCAACGACAAGCACTAGGTGTACGAACGTGGGATGTTTATGATGATATTATTGGTGCGTTTAGCGGAAACATCGATCAAGTATTTGCAGTTGGTGGTGGTGATGGCGGAACTGGTGCTAAAAACAAAAAAGCGAATCGTTTTAAACCTGTCGTTGAATATTTAGGGCCTTTTCAGCTCAAAGCTGGAGAAACCAAATCGCATAAAATAGTCATGCCAAACTATATTGGTGCCGTTCGTACCATGGTGGTGGCTGGAAATTCAAACACAGAAGCTTATGGAAATGCCGAACAATCTTCGCAAGTGAAAAAACCATTAATGGTGTTGGCAACCGCACCGCGAAAATTGAGTCCGGGCGAAAAAGTAACACTTCCTGTGACTGTTTTTGCGATGGAAGACAAGGTGAAAAATGTATCGTTGGAACTGAAACTTCAAAATGGAATTTCAGTTATTGGAAGTGAAAAACAAACACTTACGTTTGAAAAACCAGACGAAAAAATGGTGTTCTTTGACTTAGATGTCAGTGAAGTAAAAGGTATTCAAACCATCGAAGTGGTGGCAACAGGAAACGGAGAAAAAGCATCGTATAAAATAGAAATTGATGTAGAAAATCCGAATCCAATCACCAAGAAAATTCACGAACTTACTTTGGATGGAAAGACTTCACAAACACTCAATTTTGATACGTTTGGTGTGGCAGGAACAAACGCTGCCGTTGTAGAATTTTCTACGTTACCACCAATGGATTTCACATCGCGTATGGAATATTTAATTCGCTATCCACATGGTTGTATTGAGCAAACGACTTCGAGTGTATTTCCGCAATTATATCTAAACGATATTTTTGATCTAACTACAGTTAAAAAACAACAAATAGAAACCAATATTGAAAAAGGAATCAAGCGTTTGGCACATTTTCAACGTCCAAATGGCGGTCTGAGTTATTGGATTGGCGAAAATACGACCAACGAATGGGGAACCAGTTATGCGGGACATTTTATGATTGAAGCCGAAAAGAAAGGCTACACATTACCGCTGACTTTTATGAGTCAATGGATTAAATTTCAACAAAATGCAGCACGTTCTTGGCGTTATAAAAATGACAACTATTACAATTCGGATTTGACACAAGCATATCGATTGTATACGTTAGCGTTGGCAGGTCATCCAGATTTAGCTTCCATGAACCGATTGCGGGAGTCGAATAAATTATCAAATGATGCCAAATGGCGATTGGCAGCAGCGTATGCATTGGCTTCTCAAAAAGAAGCTGCGGAACAAATTGCACGATCCGCAAATATAGATTTCAGGCCATCAAAAGCACGCTACGATTATACGTATGGTTCAGTGGATAGAAACCGCGCAATGGCAATGGAAACCATGGTGATTTTAAAAGATAAAAAAGCTATTGACTTGGCAAAAACCATCGCGAAAAATTTGTCATCAAACGATTGGATGAGCACTCAAACCACCGCGTATAGTTTGTTGGCAATGGGTAAAATGGTGACGCAAAATGGTGGTAAAAACATCAAGATGCAATTCTCGGTGAACGGGAAAAATCAGCAAAATATTGAAACCTCCAAAGCAATTGCACAACGCGATTTAAACATTATAAAAGGAGCAAATGCCTTGTTGGTTGAAAACAAAGAAGACAATGTTTTATTTGTCCGTGTATTGAATGCTGGAAAATTACCTTTGGGTGACGAACTGGCGGAAAAACGAAACTTGTCAATTAGAGTGACGTATAAAGACAAAGCTGGAAATGTAATCGATGTATCAAAATTGACACAAGGAACCGATTTTATGGCAACGGTGACCATTTCTAATGACAAGCCAGAATTTGTAGGTGATGTTGCACTCACTGAAATTTTTCCTTCGGGTTGGGAAATTGTCAATACACGTTTTACCGATTATGGAAATACATCCTCAAGCGAAGCGAGACATACTGATATTAGAGATGATCGTGTGAATTTCTATTTTGATTTACCACGTGGAAAATCGAAAACATTCAATGTATTGCTCAATGCTTCGTACTTAGGAACGTATTATTTACCGGGCATTCAAGCGGAAGCGATGTATGATAACGATTTCTTTGTGCGAACGAAAGGACAATGGATTGAAGTAGTGAAGTAATTGAATATGAACACAGATTTTACACCATATTACGCCGTTATTTTTACCTCTATTCAAACAGAAAACATAAAAGGGTATGCTGAAATGGCACAACAAATGGAAGACTTAGCTAAAAATCAAGCGGGTTTTATCGGCATTGACAGTGCGCGAAATTCCATCGGAATTACCGTCAGTTATTGGGAAAGTTTAGAAGCCATTCAACAATGGAAACAACATACCAATCATTTGGTTGCTCAACAAAAAGGAATCAAAGATTGGTATGCTTATTACAATGTAAAAATCTGTAAAGTAGAACGTGAATATAGTTTTCAAGAGCGTTCTTTATAATGTTTAAAAACGCTTTTTCTTGCACTATATCATTTCTAAAATAAAAAACAATAAAATAAAAACGGCAATCTTTATCATTCTATTGATTGCCTACTATTTCTGTTTGCCAAAAACTTTATTCAATACACCAACTTCTACGGTAATTGAAAGTCGTGAAGGTATTTTGTTGGGCGCGAAAATTGCCGATGACGGACAATGGCGATTTCCACAACTCGATTCCGTTCCCGAGAAATTCAAGATTTGTATTGTACAGTTTGAAGATGAATATTTTTATAATCATCCAGGGTTTAACCCAATTTCCATCGCGAAAGCATTATGGGAAAATATGGAATCGGGCGAAGTCAAACGCGGCGGAAGTACACTCACACAACAAGTCATTCGATTGTCTCGAAAAGGACAGCGACGTACGTATTTTGAAAAATTCAAAGAACTCATTCTTGCAACACGATTAGAATTTCGATTTTCTAAAGCAGACATTTTAGCCTTGTATGCTTCGCACGCACCTTTCGGTGGAAATGTCGTTGGATTAGACGCAGCTTCTTGGCGTTATTTTGGACGAAGACCACAAGAACTCTCTTGGGCAGAAAATGCGACGTTAGCGGTATTGCCAAACGCTCCAAGTTTGATATTTCCTGGGAAGAATCAAGCACGATTAAAAGTCAAGCGCGATCGATTGCTCAAAAAACTACACGAACAGGAAATCATAGACAAGCTTACCTACGAATTGGCAATTACAGAACCACTTCCGAAAAAACCGTATGCGTTGCCACAAACCGCCACACATTTGCTCAATAAAGTTGCGGAAACACACAAAGGACAACGCGTGCAAACTTCGGTAGCATCCTACGTACAAAAAGAAGTAAACGCCATTGTAGCCAAACATTACAAAGAATTAAAACAGAATCAAATTTACAATGCTGCTGTGTTGGTTTTGGATGTAAAAACACGCAAAGTACTTGCCTACGTTGGAAATACGCCAACCGACAGAGCGCATCAAAAAGATGTCAATGTCATTCACAAACCGAGAAGTACCGGAAGTATCATGAAACCGTTTTTGTACACGGCAATCTTAGATGCGGGCGATTTGCTTCCGAATACCTTAGTTATAGATGTTCCCACGAAAATTGGCACTTACAATCCTAAAAACTTTAGTGACTCGTATGACGGAGCTGTGACGGCAAAACGTGCATTGTCGCGATCATTAAATGTTCCTGCGGTGCGCATGTTGCAACAATTTGGCTTGGATAAATTTCATTATTACCTCCAACAATTACAACTAAAAGATATATCGTATAATGCCGATCATTATGGACTTTCCTTAATATTAGGTGGTGCAGAAAGTAATTTATGGGATTTATGTAAAACCTATACTGCTTTTTCGTCTACCTTGAATCATTTTGGTGAAAACTCTGGTCAATATTTTACCAATGAATTTTGCGAGCCTTCTTTTTTGTTCGCTGAAAAAGTAGATTTTGGAAACTTAACTCCTGAAAAAACCATTTTTGATGCTGGTTCCATGTATCTCACGTATGAATCATTGAAAGAGGTCAACAGACCTGAAGGCGAAGAAAATTGGGATTTTTTTGATTCGAGCAAGCAAATCGCTTGGAAAACTGGTACCAGTTTTGGGTTTAGAGATGCGTGGGCAATTGGCACGACAAAAGATTATGTAGTTGGTGTTTGGGTTGGAAATGCCGATGGCGAAGGTCGCCCAGGATTGATTGGAACCGTTACAGCTGCGCCAATTTTGTTTGATGTGTTTGATGTATTACCAAAAAGTGATTGGTTTGATGTTCCGTATGATGAATTGGAAGAAGTTTCCGTCTGCTTAAAAAGTGGATATAGAGCGTCCGAATTGTGTGAAACAACGGAACTGCAATTGATTCCTCGAAGCGGATTAAAAACAAAACCGTGTCCGTATCATATTTGGGTACATGTTGATAAAGACGAACGTTATCAAGTGAATTCATCGTGTCAACCACTAAGTGAAATGACGCATAAAAGTTGGTTTGTGTTGCCGCCATTGATGGAATATTATTATCAAGGTAAAAACCCATTGTATAAAACATTGCCACCATTCCGAAGTGATTGTAGTGCGGAGGAACAAAAAAGTATGGATTTTATTTATCCCGCGGAAGCTGTAAAGGTATTTCTTCCGAAAGATTTTGACGGAACTAAAAACGGTTTGGTCTTGCGTTTGGCACATTCTATTCCTGAAACCAAAGTGTTTTGGTATGTGGATGAAACTTTTTTAGGTACTACACAAACCATTCATGAAATGGAAGTAAAACCAACCACAGGAATTCACAAAATTACGGTTGTTGACGAATTTGGCAATGAAGCCAAAAGAACGATTGAAATTCAGGAGTGATATGCTTTTTATTAGGCATATAATTTAGTATTTTACATACTTAGTTGAATTCCCCCTAAATTTTAATACCTCATCATATATGAAATTGCCTTTTTTCATAGCATTTTTGCTGTTGTTTAGTGTCCATTTTACATTAGCACAAACCGATTCTTTAACGACAAAATCGTTTGAAGAATTAGAAACACAATTCTTATCTACATATAAAAACCCTATAGAAGCAAAAAAGTATGTTGATGCGTTATATATTGTTGCTCAAAAAGGAAGGGACAAACAGCGCATTGCAAAAGCTTTGTATCGTAAAGGATATATTTATAATGCCTTAGGAAAACTAGATGAAGCACTTCGTTTTTCAGAAGCTTCAAGCAAGATGGCACAGGAATTAGATACTAAAACATTAGTATTTCAAAATCATGTTTTAAAAGGAAATATATACTTAGCAAAAGGTGATTATGCAAAAACTATTGACTTTTATTTAAAAGGAAAATTGCTCGCCGAAGAACGTGGAAATTTGAAAGATATTTTGGCGATGTCACACAATATTGGACTCGTCAAAAAACAAATTGGTGATTACGAAGGTGCATTAGAATCATTTAAACAAAATCTACAGAAAATAAACTTGCTACCTTCTGAAAGTCAAGATCGAACAAAAGTTATTAATTTTTCAGGAATAGCTGATACCTATTTACGTATGCAAAAACCCGATTCGGCCTATGTGTATATGAAGCAAGGATTACAAAAAACATCATTAGAAAAATATCCTTCACTTCATACTGATTTATTATTGATAGAGATAATAATAAATTTTCAAAAAAAGCAATATCAGCAAAGCCTTGACATGGCAATTGCTATTGATACTATTATTAAAAACATAGGGCAATCTACAAAATTTAGAACTTCTTATTTATACCAAGCAAGAAATTATAACGCTTTAAAAATGTATGACAAAGCGATTATACAATATGAAAAAATAAAAAAATTAGCAGATCAAGAGAATTTTTCATTCCAAGAATTAGAAGAAGTATATTATCAATTAGCTACGCTGTATTTTGAACAAGAAAAAGTAAAAAGTGCGACTATTAATTTTAAGTTATTTAAACAATTAGATCAACAAAATGATAGTACAAATACAATTATTTATCACAACATAAAAGATCATGATATTTCTCAACTAGAAAAGAAACTTAAAGTCGCAAATGAACAAAATTTACAACAGAAAAAAACTGTAAAATATTTATTTATAATTTCTGGTATTTTAGTCGCTTGCGCTATGTTCTTTTGGCTATTATACAAACGAAATAAAAAACTTCATAAGAAACGTTTCAATAAATTGATGATTCAAATTAAAGAACTTGAAGCACCGAAGAAGAAATCGGAAACAACCATTATTAAAACAAATTTAGCAATTAATGATGAAGGTGTTGAACAAATATTGAAAGCTTTGTCAATATTTGAAGCAAAGCAACAATTCTTGCATGTTGATTGTACCTTAGCGTATACTGCTAAAAAATTAAAGACAAATACAGCATATCTTTCTCATGTGATTAATACTTATAAAGGGAAAAAATTTACGGCATATTTGAATGAGCTTCGAATTAATACAGCTTTAATAACTATAAAAAATGATCGAAAAATTAGACTGTATTCTGTAAAAGCGATCGCTAATGAATTTGGATATGCTAGAAGAGAAACCTTTTCAAAAGTATTCAAAAGTACTACTGGAATGGATCCTACTTCATACATTAAAGAATTAGAATTAAAGGATAAAAATAGTGGTGATAATTCATAAATTGTCTCCATCATCTTCTTTCTTTCCGTCAAAAAAGTATAATCTTTAATTGAATATTAATTAAACCCAGAAATTATGAAACGTTTTGCATTGAACAAAATTAGCATCGCTAAACTAGCCAATCTTCAAACAATTAGAGGCGGTGTAGATACACCTAATGGAACTTCAGCAATTATAGCAGAATGTTGTGATCCAACAATTGTTGATTGTATAACGAATGCTTGTGCAACTGGAGGTGAAATGCCATGCACGCTTACATCTTCAGCAAGTGAACTTACATCAGATCCTTGATTTATAGATCTGCTTCCATTAAATAATTACATGTAGAAATTATTTAAAAAGAGCGTCAACATAATATTGATGCTCTTTTTTGTTTTGCTTCAAATAATTTATACTATTTTTTATCACTACATGTAATAATCTGACATTCTGGATGGTTTCCCATAGTGCATACAGATGATTGACAATCAATACATGAATGTGCAAAGCACGTATACTGAGAATAATCGCCTTTTCCTTTAATTTGATCTTCTAAATTTGAAATAGACTTCTTCTTTAAAGATAAACTTCTTGTTTCCTTTTTTTTCATAATTCTTTGATTTTAAGATTAACTATGAAGCTAAATAAGAGGATATTTAGCTACCAAAAAAGGAAGCTATGTTACGATTTATAAATTGATATGACGTGGATTTATAAATTATCACGCATTAAATTTTAAAGTAAAAAGTTATTTCTTCTTTTTATCAAAAAAAGTAATCTCTGCTTCCACAGTTTCGCCGTTACGATTTACTTTTACAGTTGTTTTATTACCATTTTCAAATTTGGATAATGCGCGCATATAGGTTTTCATATCGGTGACTTCGTGTTCGCCTAATTGAATGACCACATCGCCTTTTTGCAAACCTGCTTTTTGTGCAGGACGATTTTCGCTAATCCCATCTATTCGCATGCCTTTTCCATCAAATAAATAATCAGGAATCACGCCTAACGTAACTTTAAATCGTGGTGTATCATCCGATTCGTT
>CAYGPQ010000067.1:0-25477 GCA_964351775.1 uncultured Kordia sp.
ATTTTTCTGAAGACAAGCCGGTTTCCGAAGAAATTAAACGTGTGATTAACTGTACAGAAGCCATTTCAAGCGAAAAGAAAGCCACAGGAATATTTTGATCCACTGCAATATTTCTCGCCATAGACAAGGTTAATGCTGTTTTTCCCATACCTGGACGTGCTGCAATGATAATTAAATCACTTGGCTGCCAACCAGACGTTAATTTGTCTAACTGTGTAAAACCTGTAGGAACACCACTTAATCCTTCTTTATTAGAAATTTCTTCAATTTTTTTCTTTGCTTGAATGACTAAACTTTGTGCTGTTTCCGACGATTTTTTAATGTTTCCTTGGGTAACTTCGTACAAACGTGATTCTGCTTTGTCCAATAAAGAGAACACATCCGTAGTTTCATCATACGCATCTTCAATAATTTCATTGGAGATTTTAATCAAGCTTCGCTGAATAAATTTCTGCAAGATGATTCGTGCGTGAAATTCAATATGCGCTGAAGACGATACTTTTTGCGTGAGCGATATTAAGTAAAAATCACCTCCAACTTTGTCTAAGTTTGAACTTTTACGAAGTTGCGATGATACTGTTAATAAGTCAATAGGTTCTGAGTTTTCAAATAATTGAAAGATGGCTTCAAACACCAATTTATTGGCTTGTTTATAGAAAGCTTCCGGACTCAGAATATCAATTACCTCATCCACTCCTTTTTTATCAATCATCATTGCTCCAAGAACAACTTCTTCTAAATCGACTGCTTGCGGTGGTAATTTTCCTTTTTCGAGACTTATTAAGTTACTTTGATCAGTTTTATATGTTTGCTTAGGGTTGACATTTTCCATGATTGCGAAAGTAAGTATTCCTGTGACGTGAAAGCGTTAAAATTCATGTTTGAATCTTAACGAACGATTGTTGATAAGTTACGATTTTTTGTTGATAAGCGGAAAAAAAATCCGAAGCGCTAACTTCGGATTTTTATACTTCCTTATGTAGTATAGGTTTATCCTTTGAATTCTCCCATTTTGGAATATTTATCCATCCGAGAACTCACTAAATCTACTTGTGATAAGTTTTTTAATTTGTCATAATTTGCTACAATGGCATCTCTTACAGCTTTAAAAGTTCCTTCTCTATCGGTATGTGCGCCACCTAAAGGTTCTTCTATAATATCATCAATTACTTTTATTTTCATTGCGTCGGTAGCCGTTAGTTTTAAAGCGTCTGCTGCTTTTTCTTTGTGTTCCCAACTACGCCATAAAATAGACGAACAGTTTTCTGGAGAAATTACAGAATACCATGAGTTTTCTAGCATTAATACGCTGTCTCCTACTCCAATTCCCAAAGCTCCACCAGAAGCGCCTTCCCCGATAATTACGGCAATGATTGGCACTTTTAAGCGTGTCATTTCTAAGATATTTCGTGCAATGGCTTCCCCTTGTCCACGTTCTTCAGCTTCCAATCCAGGATACGCACCGGGCGTGTCAATTAAGGTCACTACAGGAATTCCAAATTTTTCCGCAGATTTCATTAAACGTAATGCTTTGCGATAACCTTCTGGGTTTGCCATTCCGAAGTTACGGTACTGACGTGTTTTGGTATTGTATCCTTTTTGTTGACCAATAAACATATAGGATTGATCTCCAATTTTACCAAGACCACCAATCATGGCTTTATCGTCTTTTACGTTACGATCTCCGTGCATTTCTAAGAACGAATCACCACACAAAGCTTTAATATAATCCAACGTATACGGTCTGTTAGGATGACGTGATAATTGTACACGCTGCCAAGCCGTTAAGTTTTTATAAATATCTTTCTTCGTAGTGGCAAGTTTTTTCTCAATTTGCTGACATGTTTCAGTAACATCAATATCACTTTCATGTCCAATAGCAACACATTTAGTTAGCTGATCTTCTAACTCTTTTATAGGTAGCTCAAAATCTAAATATTCCATGTTTTTGAGGGTATGTTTAGTTGTTTTAGTTTACAAATATAAAACTTTAATTTAGGAAACCTTAATGCCTTCTGTTGATTTTATTTTTCGTCGGTTTTTTATGATTCCATTTGCCAATACAGTCGCAACCACCAAGATGGCTCCAGCGTAAAATCCGGGGCTCATTTTTTCAGTTTCTGAGAAGAGTACTAAGGCTAATACGATTCCGTAAATAATTTCTAGGTTATAGGTTAACACGACTGTATATGGACTTATATAACGCATGATATGTACAGATCCAATAAATGCGTACGCCGTACAAACAGAAGCTAGTATAGAAATATAGATCCAATCATTTGTGCTTAACGCGAAGAAGTTTTGTTTCATAAAACCATCTTCGGCAACTATTAGATATACAGAGATAAAGACAACACCTGCAATAAATTCATAAAATGAAATCATGGTAGCATTGTACTGCTCCACAAATTTTCCGTTAATCACAGCAAATAGTGACGATAAAAATGCGGAAGCAACACCCAAAATGATTCCGTTGATGTATTTGAATTCGGTATTGATAATGATAGAAATACCAATGATGACAATAATTCCAAAGATAATTTCATACCAAATAATTTTACGCTTGTAAATAATTGGTTCTATGAATGATGCAAAAAATGCTCCTGTAGAAAACATCACGAGCGTTATGGAAATGTTTGAAACATCAATCGCGGCAAAAAACGTAATCCAATGCAAGGCCACGATAATTCCTGCAAGTCCAAATTTGAAAAATGTTTTGAGTGATATGCTGAGTTTCGTTCGTGTAAATTTGATATATAGTAACATTAATACACCTGCAATGAGCATTCGATACCAAACTAGTGGAATTGCTTTGATCGTAATGAGTTTTCCTAAAACAGCTGTAAAACCAGCAATGAAAACTAGGAGATGAAGGTGTAAGTAATTTTTGAGTTTATCGCCTAGCATTGTAAAGTAAATAAAGGGCTAATACACCAAAGACTAAATTAGGAACCCAAACCGCCATCATTGGAGAGAAACCAGATTTCTCCGCCATGGTCCCGAATATTTTATCAAAGAAAATGTATATAAACGCTATGGAAATTCCAAAAGCGAGGTTCACACCCATTCCACCTCTACGTTTCATAGAAGAAACGGCAACGGCGATAATTGTTAGGATAAATGCGGTAATTGGCAAACTCCAACGTTTGTATTTAACCAATAAATGTTTGCTTACATTTGGCGAACCTGATTGTTTTTCTTTTTCAATAAATTTGTCTAATTCTTGATAATTCAAGGTTTCCGCCATATACGTTACGGGCGTTAAATCTTCCACTTGAAAAGGAAATATAGTATCAAACTTTCGCTCATTGATTAAACTATCATTCATAGCGCCCACAATACGTTTCTTATATCCACGCAACGTATAGGTACTATCTTCTTCATTGTATTTTATAGAACGTGCTTCCATTTTATATTTGAGCACATTATCTTCAAAGTGTTCTAAGGTAAAGTCGTCTCCACGTTTACTTTCAAAACTAAAGCTTTTTAGATATATAAAATCGTTGGTATTGATTTGCTTGTATATTTCTGAATTATCTCTTAATTGTTTCCGCCCTTTTTTGATATATTCAAACCGGAATTCATTGAAACCTCTACTTGCGTTGGGAACAATGTACATGCCCATGATAAAAGCAATAATCGCTACGATGGAAGCTGCCACTAAGAATGGACGTAAAAATCGGAAATACGAAACTCCTGAACTTAATATGGCAATAATTTCGGTGTCATTCGCCAATTTTGAGGTAAACCAAATTACGGAAAGGAATAAGAATATGGGAAATAACAGATTGGCAAAGTAGATTACGAAATTGATATAATAGAGTATGATTTCATCTGTTGGCGCTTTGGAAGCCAACATTTTATCAATATTTTCAGAAATATCTACCATGATTCCAATAGGAATAAATAGCAACAACATTACGGAGAATGTTGCCAGATATTTTTTAATGATATACCAATCTAATATTTTCATCTGCAATTATAGGCGTTTGTCCATTTGTTTTACCATCATATCTTTCCAAGTTCTGAAATCTCCTGCTAAGATATGTTTTCTAGCTTCTCGTGTCAACCACAGATAAAATCCTAAGTTGTGAATGGTGGCAATTTGTTTTCCAAGCAACTCATTTACCGTAAATAAGTGTCGTAAATAGGCTTTTGAATATTCCGTATCAACATACGTAATGCCCATTTCATCAATTGGAGAAAAATCGTCTTCCCACTTTTTATTTTTGATGTTGATGCTTCCGTGTGCCGTGAATAACATTCCGTTACGTGCATTTCGTGTTGGCATCACACAGTCAAACATATCTACACCTAACGCGATGTTTTCTAAAATGTTGATTGGTGTTCCAACGCCCATTAAATAGCGTGGTTTATCTTCTGGAAGAATCGCGCATACCACATCGGTCATGGCGTACATTTCTTCTGCCGGTTCGCCAACTGAAAGTCCGCCAATTGCATTTCCGACCGCATCGCGCGAAGCGATAAATTCTGCGGATTGTGCGCGTAAATCTTTATAGGTACTTCCTTGCACTATTGGGAAAAATGCTTGACTGTAATCGTATTTAAACGGTACTTTTTCTAAGTGATTGATACACCTGTCCAACCAACGATGCGTCATGTGCATCGAACGTTTTGCGTACTTATAATCACATGGATATGGCGTACATTCGTCAAACGCCATAATGATATCTGCACCAATCGTACGCTGAATTTCCATGACATTTTCAGGCGTAAAGAAATGGTATGAACCATCAATGTGTGATTTGAATTTTACACCTTCTTCTTTTATTTTTCTGTTGTCAGAGAGCGAATACACTTGGTATCCACCAGAATCTGTCAATATGTTTCTGTCCCAATTCATGAATTTGTGCAATCCGCCTGCTTTTTCAAGAATTTCGGTGTGTGGTCGTAAATATAAATGATAGGTATTTGAAAGAATAATATCGGGATTGATATCATCTTTTAACTCGCGTTGGTGCACTCCTTTTACCGTTCCAACCGTTCCTACGGGCATAAAAATTGGGGTTTCTATCGTTCCGTGATCGGTGGTGATGACTCCTGCCCTTGCTTTACTTTGTGGGTCTTTTGCTTTTAAATCAAATTTCATGTATGTAAACTATTGCCAAACTATTTCGGGTTTGAAATCCTAAGTTCTATTTCGGTCGTAGCCGAATGTAACTCAGTATATGCAACCTAGTGGCATGATCAGTTGGCAAATATAAGTAAGATTGGTAGATGATTTTGCTAATTAAAAATTAAAATTTGGGATTGTAGGAAGGATTTTGGTTTTTGGTGAAATAATTAGCGATTACTTTTGTTCGCATTCCTCAATTTAGTTGATGATTTCATTTAAGTCTTGTCTCCCAACAATCGTCATGATTTCGACTATATCATCATTTATTTTGTAATAGATACTATCAGTTCCGCAAACACACCTTCGATATCCTTTTTTTATAAAGTCAACAGATTCAAATGAATACGGTCTTTCAGCTATTATTTTAAAGTATTCAAAAAAGGACTCAAAGTACTTGTCAGCTTGCATCATTCCAAATTTTGAAATACCAAAGTGATGAATTCTAATCAAATCCTTTTTAGCTTCATTACTTAGTTTGTATTCAGCCATTAAGCAGCGATTTCGATTGCTTTAATATTTCTTCTTTGCTATCATTAGTAAATCCACTAGTCTCTGCTTTGTCAATTTTTGCTCTAATCCAGTCAATCTGTACTTGTTGCTTTCTAGCTTGTCGTATTAAATCGTTCACCAGTTCACTTTTACTAGCATACTCCTCATTGTCTACTTGTGATTTCAGCCATTCTTCATTTGGTTTTGTGAAAGATATACTTTGTCGCGCCATAATTATATGTTTTGGTGTAAATTTACATCAAATTCGAATCAGAATCAAGTTTTTTTATTATTGGTAGTGTGTTTGTAAAATTTAGAATTTTTGGAAGGGTTTTGAGTTTAGTCAAAACTGAATTTTTATATTTTGTTTTATCTATTCGATTATGAAATTCTAGAGAAAGACATCCTTACATAGGCTAAGAATGCCTCGTTTTTTTATGGAATTATGGGTTTGTGTGATGGTTACCGGTGTTGTGCTTAGTTATTTTTTTATTAAGTTCATTAATGTCTTCTATTGTAAATAGTTTAGTTGATAAACAATGTGCAATAAAACTTTGTGCATAGCCTAAATTGTTCCCAGTATCATACCTTTCCCCATTAAATAGACAGCCGTAAAGTTTGTTTTTTGCTATGTATTGGGCAAGTGCAGGAGATAATTGAATTTCATTATTGTTATCTAACTCAGCCTTTTCTAAGAAATCAAATATCTCATAATTTAGTATATACCTTCCTCCGATAGAATAAAGAGAAGGATAGTCGTCTCCTCGTGGTTTTTCAACTATAGCTTTAATCTCATAGAAATCCTTTTCTATTTGTATAACTTTTAAAGAGGCTCTGAGGGATATTTCTTTTTTACTTGCTATACAAACATTAATAAGAGGAGAATTGTTTTTTTTCCAAATATTAATCATATTGACAGTAGGATTTGTATAGTTTTTTGAAAATAAAAGATTGTCTGGTAACATAACCAAAAAATAATCTTCCTTGCAAAAAAAACCGGAAGCCAATTTTATAGCACCTCCAAGACCATTGTGATTTTCTTGCATTAGATAATGAAAATTAGCAGATTTTTTAAAAGATGTAATTGATTCTATGTAATCTTTAATCTCTAACTTTCTTTCGTTTATTATTATTAAAATATCCTTAATTCCCGCTTCAATTGCTTCATCCACTACATAATGAATAATTGGTTTATTTAAAATTGTAAATAATTCTTTATGAATAACATTTGTGGCAGGTGACATACGAGTTCCATAACCAGCTGAAGGGATAATTGCTTTCGTTATATTCATAAGTTAAGTTTGTTGTAAGAAACTCATTAAGGCAAAGCCATCTACAGCGTTAATAATTTGTTTGTTGCTTATCATTTCAGAAATTTCTTTTTTTGAATAAAAATTAAAATCTATTAAGCCTTCTTCAACTTGAAGATATTTGGAAACAACTTCCTTATTAACTTCTGCTTTAAATATGTACACTTTTTCTGTAACTACGCTTGGAAGAGGATATAATGTGTTAATATGAGACCATTTTTCAGAAGTAATACCTATTTCTTCTTTAAGTTCTCTTTTAGCTGTTACTAGAGGAGTTTCTTCGGACTCAATTCTACCTCCAATTATTTCAAAATGATTATCTTTTATTAGATTTCTGTGTATTTTTACTAATCCTACTTTATTGCTTTTTACAACTAAAATAGCAACAGCATTAGGTTTTGATACATAATAAAAATCTTTTTCACCAATGGTTTCTTTAATTACATCAAATCTTGGCGTTCTAAGCAATATATTCTTATTTGAATCTAAATTCATAATTATTGTTAAGCATTATAATTGTCATTTATAAATTGAATCTCACTTGCGTATTTTTTGTTACCATCTTTTATTGGGGTTGCTTTATTCCATATTTCATCAAAATATGGTTTAAATACTTTACAAATATTATCTCCTTTAATTGCACATTGTAAAGAGTTAGAATTAGTTGCGAAGAACAAAACTTCTTCGTCATCAATTATAACAAATTGTAATCTTGGAATATTTGAATTTTCTTTAAAGTATCTACAAGAGTATCCTTCTTTGTTTTCTCTTAAACGTTTATTTAGTTTATCTACTCGACGCTCGTCATTGAACATCCATATCTCTTTGTAAACAAGTGATTTAGAATGGTCTGCTAAAGCTTTTTCAAAAATTTGATGCGATGTTTTACGTTTGCCTATACCATATGCAGGACTAATAGTATTTTTCCACGATAAATCACAAACTTCAGATTTTGCCTCATAAACCCTTTTTGCTAGATAAGTTTCTAAGTCAAATGAATTATCAAATAACCGAACTTTTATGTTATTTGAGTCATTAATTAAAGATTCTAACAACTTAGTTTTATTGTTCTCTGATTCTTGAAATGTTATAAACGATAGTCCTAGATGTAAACCTATAGTGCTTAAAATTAATACAGCCAAAACTGAATAGTCAAGATTTTTAAAAAAATCAATTTTATTTAAAATATCAAAATAATCTAGAACAAGAATAGTAATTGAAAAACTGGATATTATTAGAAGTAGTATTACATCTATTTTTTTTAAAATTTTCATTTTGTTAATTTTTTTATAAACCAATTATTGAAGGTTATATTCATTTTTTCTTTGGAATTTCCTTGAGAATAACCGTGGTCTGCTTCGGGGAATTTTTCTAAGTATTTCTCAGATTGAAGTAGATTAAATAAATAAATTGATTGCTTAATTGGGATAATTTCATCCTCAGTTCCGTGAGTAATTAAAACTGGAGAAGAAATTTTGTTAATCATTGAGTATGTGTTATACTTAAAGCAGTCTGTTAAAACTTCAATATTGTATCCGTTTTCATCATTAAATCCTTTTAAGTACCAGTTCTCTAAGGCTTTTTCTCCTATTTCATTTACGTAAGCATCTGGTAAAAAGCAAGAAGGAGATTTTAATCCAATAGCTTTAGTTTGATTTGCTATTTCAGGGCATAATAAAAGAACATTAGCTCCAAAACTAGAGGCTAAAACACCAATATTATTTACATCAACCCAATCCTGTTCTTTTAGTTTCTTAAATGCAGTTTTAAAATTGGCAATGCCTTTTGTTAAGGTTAGAGTTTTTCTCTCTCCATCACTAAATCCTAAACCCTGAAAATCAAACAGAAAAGATGCAATCCTATTTTCCGAAAACTGTTCAGTAATACTAGACCAGCTATTACTTTTAGAGCCTTTAGGTCCATCTCCTGTTAAAATAATAACTATAGGGGTTTTAGATTGTCGGTTTGTTATTGGTTTAATAAATCGACCTTTCAACGTAGTCATTGTTTCTTTACAATGAAATTCAATATTTGTTATATTTGATTGTTCCATTAAATTATGATTTTGGATGGTGTAATTTTTTCATTCCAAATAAGTTTTTTTGTTTCAACCCTTCCAATATTTAAAATTGTGTCAATTATGGACACACCTTTTTTAAAAGGTAATTTTTGTCTCCTTATTTGTTTGTAACTTGGATGGTTTAAAAAGTAATCTTGTAGATATATCTCAATTCCACATTCTTGTATTTTTGACCAATTATGTATTTTCATACTGTTTCCATCACCTAAAAGTACCTTTGAAGAATCTGATGATTTGCATAAATTTATAATTCGCTCAGTTTTATCTGTTGTTTCTTTGAAATCACTTGAGAAAAGAATTTTTGGGATTGAGATGTTTAGCAACTCCAGAATATTTATTATTATACCAATGTTTAATTCAACTAGATTTTTACTAGAATTCACATTAGTCAATATAATTTCTTTTAAAAAAGGCCATTCCTTTTTGTAGAAATCAGCTTTAGCATAACTCATTTCAATTGTCTTAAGAATATTGTCAATACTTTTTCCTTTGAGAAATGTTACTTTATTGGTTTTTCTTTTAAAGTTTTGTCCCGTCTGTAAACTCAGCCATTTAATTTCTCCATTCGAACTTATATACTTAGTTCTATCAAGATAAAATCCCTTTGTAAACTCAACATTGTCAAAAACAATGAATTTATCGGCATATGCTAATTTGCTAAAGTAGCCTAACCAAGGCAGAAAGTATGTTTGATGTATTACTGTCATTTTATAATTAGGCACAACGTTTAGTATATGAAAAGTAGGCGATTTCGAAGCACCAAACTCTGGGTTAAGTACAAACTTTGATACGAGCCAAAACCCTTAATTTTATTACTGCTTCGCCTATTTTTTATATACATTGTTATGTGCTGGCTTTTAATTCTTTCAAATCTTCTAATTTATTAACTATACCTCTTTCTTGGTAAGGACTTGTCAAACTCAACATAGTTATTTTTCTATCCTTTTTCCATTTAATCAACAATATGAATGAGATTAGTATCAAAACCTTTAATTCCTTTTCATCTTTGGTGCTATACTCTTCTTTTAAAGAATTATTTTGAGGTAAGTTGATGTCAATAACATTTGAGTATAATTGATATTTTTCATCTAAAAGAGTTAAGCCAAATTTGCCAATTTCTTTTTCTGGTAAATTTTTTGATTCAAATTTTGGTAAATCATTTTTATCTAGAATAAAGAATGTATCGCTTAAACGATTATTTGAAGATGGTATCTCAATTATCAAGTTTTTAAATTTTGTTTTGTCAATTAATTGTTTTGAATCATAACCTGGTCGAATTGCGACAATAACTTTGTCGTTTACGTCTTTTATTATTCTTTCAAACCCATCTATTAATTGTTTTCTTTCGATTAGAAACTTGTCCGTTCTCGCTAATAAGAAGCTATTTGGTAGAAAATACTTTATTTTATTATTGGCAATATGTTGTGAATATACAGAATCAAAATTAATGTTTGGGATATCATTGTCAGTGAAAGATGATTTAGAAGAAACAATTAATTCTCCATTGATAGATGTAATGACACTATCATCTACATTATTAAAGTCTTTATTGTTTTCAATCGTTTTATATTCTTCTAATGCACCTTTGATAATTTGTTTTGTTGTGTTTTTGAAAGTCTGAATTTTATCTGCTGATAAATTTGCATTCAGTTTGGTTAAATCAATCTTCTCTTTAATTTTCTTATCCAAATCGTCAAAAACACCGAGTACTTCGTCTGTTTCGACTTTATAATTTAATGTATCTAAAAGTGTTTTATTGGATAGAATTTTCTCAATACAACTTTTAAAATATGGTAATCTATCGTTGTAAGAATATAAGTCTTGAAGGTCATCCGTTAGATTATGAAATATTTTAAAATCTTGATAAACATAAATAGTCTGTTGTGTAAACTGACGAACAAATAGTAGTGAGATATATAAACAGATATTGTGAGCAACATTTCTACTAATTCCTAAATTATCTAATTCAGGAAAAAAATATTTATACTCTATTGGTTCTGCTCGTGATTTAAATTCATTACTAAATTGGTCAAACCAATAGAAAATTTCATCCATTGTTTGGGGTAGTAGCGGATAACTTGGTGGTTGTGATTGTGAAAATGATAGAATGTACTTTAAAGTGTTGTACTTGTCTTTATAGTAGAGTAAACCACCTAGAGCGTAGTTAAATTCTAAAAACCTTTTTCTTTCTATTTCGACTTTGTCAATTTCTCCTTGATTTGTTATTCCATTTTCACCATATTCTGGCATAACTCCAGAAAGGCTATAGTTAAAATATTGAGATGCAGAAGACCAATAATTGCTTATTAAATACTTATAATCACTTGACGTAATCAAATTCCGCCACAGCCAACTGTAAGTAGTTTTTGAAATTTTAGCAAATTTGAAACTTTCTCCAATTAACCAAGTTCCAGATGAAGCTCTATTTTCCAAAGCTTTCAGCTTTTTATTTTGGTGGTTTATTGAAGATGCTATTATTTCATTAGTAATGTTGTATAAATCGAATTTATACTCTGGTCCTTCTTTTTCGTCAAATTTTTCTCTAGAACTATGAAATTGTTTAAAATAAAAGTCTAATAACGGTTCTTGCAAATGAGGGTCTTGTTTTTCAATTGCAAAAATTGCAAAATCATTTATCGCCTTTAATTGATATGTTTTTGATTGGTCTTCTTCCTTCGTGTTATTATATTTTTCAATTAAATATTGTAATAATTCTGATGCTTTACTTTGGTAAAGCATAATCTTATTAATCCAATAAAAAAATGTTATAGTCAATATAAGTGTAAACGAAAAAATCAAAATATCAGCTGAATTCTCGATAATACGATTGCCTCTAAAGTATTCTATTGGTTCTAACCAAAATATTTGAAATACAAAGCTTAACAACGTTAGAATAAGAATTAATTGGAAGAAAGATATCCTACCGATTACTTTATTGTCAGGATATTCAGAAGAAAAAACATTTGGCAAATATTCAGAATTATATTTTTGCCCTATATTGGAAATCTTATCAATCAAAATTGGGTAAGCAATACCTAAAATTGCTATATCAATCGCCACACATATTTCTATAACATATTTCATATTTTTTCAAAAGTTGATATCGATGTTCTGTTTTTTAGCTTGCACACAACGTCTATACAATGAACATCTATTCATTATATCGTACATGTTTTTTACAAATCTAAAAAAATTCAATCAATTTAAAAGAAAAAACCGCAAAAATAATTACAGAAATACCTTACTTATTTCTAACCTAAAAAGAATTAAAAGCAAAAGTTTCATACAGTTTACCCAACCATTTCACAAACCACTTCCCTACTTCATTTTCAATTATTTACACTCCACACCACATTTTCAACCTTATTCACAGCAATTCGTTAATAACTGCCTGCAAAGTTGTTTTGTGATCGCTATTTTATAACTTACTTTTGAAGCTGTAAAAAAACTACTAACAAACATACAATGTCTGATAACAAATCATTAGAAAATTTAGTCACTCAAGTACGTAGAGATATCTTGAGAATGGTACATAAAGTAAATTCGGGACATCCCGGAGGTTCTTTAGGATGTGCTGAATTTTTAGTTACCCTATTTAATGATACGATGAAACTGAACGACGGTTTCGATATGGACGGCAAGGAAGAAGATGTTTTCTTTTTGTCTAATGGTCATATTTCTCCTGTAATGTATAGCGTGTTGGCGCATCGTGGGTATTTCTCGGTGGAAGAATTGAACACGTTTCGTTTGCTAAATTCGCGCTTGCAAGGTCATCCTACAACCCATGAAGGTTTGCCAGGCATTCGTATTGCATCAGGTTCGTTAGGACAAGGAATGTCGGTGGCAATTGGAGCGGCATTGACAAAGAAATTGAACGGCGATAAACATTTGGTGTATTCGTTACATGGTGATGGCGAATTACAAGAAGGACAAAATTGGGAAGCGATCATGTATGCAGCCGGAAATAAGGTAGATAATTACATCGCTACGGTTGATTATAACAAGAAACAAATTGATGGCGCTATTGACGATGTATTGCCAATGGGTTCATTAGTGGATAAGTTTACAGCTTTTGGTTGGGACGTTTTGGAAATTACGGAAGGAAATGATATTCAGGCGATTAAAGATGGATTAGCGGACGCAAAATCACGCACAGGAAAAGGAAAACCAGTCTGTATTTTATTGCATACAGAAATGGGGAATGGTGTTGATTTTATGATGCACACGCACGCTTGGCACGGAAAAGCTCCAAACGATGAGCAATTGGAAAGTGCGTTGGCGCAAAATCCTGAGACGTTGGGTGATTATTAGATTCTGAGATTTTTAACTAGAACAACAACTAAAAAGATACCCGATTTCTCGGGCACTAAGATGAAAAAATATATAAATACAGGAAGTAAAGATACACGTTCAGGATTTGGAGATGGACTGACGGAGCTTGGACAAACCAACCCAAATGTAGTGGCATTGTGTGCAGATTTGATAGGCTCATTGAAAATGGACGATTTTAAGAAGAATCATCCTGAGCGTTTTTTCCAGATTGGAATTGCAGAAGCAAATATGATCGGAATTGCCGCAGGAATGACCATTGGTGGAAAGATTCCGTTTACAGGAACATTTGCGAATTTTTCAACAGGTCGTGTGTACGATCAAATTCGTCAATCGGTTGCGTATTCTGATAAGAATGTAAAAATTTGTGCTTCGCATGCAGGAATTACCTTAGGAGAAGATGGCGCGACACATCAAATTTTAGAAGATATCGGGTTGATGAAAATGTTACCGGGCATGACGGTAATCAATACTTGTGATTACAATCAGACAAAAGCCGCAACGTTGGCAATTGCAGCACATCACGGACCTGTATATTTACGTTTCGGTCGACCAAAAGTTGCGAATTTTACAGCGGTTGATCAAACATTCGAGATTGGAAAAGCAGTACAGTTAACCGAAGGAACTGATGTAACAATCATCGCAACCGGACATTTAGTTTGGGAAGCATTACAAGCGGCGGAAACCTTAGAAGCGGAAGGAATTTCTGCGGAAGTGATTAATATTCACACCATAAAACCATTAGACGAAGCTGCCATTTTAGCCTCTGTTGGAAAAACTGGTTGTGTGGTAACTGCGGAAGAACATAACTTTTTAGGTGGTTTGGGCGAAAGTGTTGCACGCACCTTAGCTGTAAACACGCCAGCTCCACAAGAATTTGTAGCCACACAAGATACCTTTGGAGAATCGGGAACGCCAGCACAATTGATGGAAAAGTATGGCTTAAATGCAGCTGCTATTGTAAAAGCTGCGCAAAAAGTCATGAAGAGAAAATAATTTTGAGTTCATCGTAGATACTGAATCAAGTTCAGCACAAGTTTCTCAAAATTGAGTCTCACTAAAATAATAGAAACCTAAAAAAAGCGTTTCTTTATTGTATAAACTAAAACATTAACATTATGAAAAACAACGTATTATGCTTGGTGTTTTTACTTGCTTCTATGACTTGCTTTGCGCAATTTGGAGTAAAAGCAGGTTTAAACTTTAATTCTAACGGAGAGTTACGTGAAGTTCTTACCGTAGGAGAAAATATTCTTGAAGACAAAGGAGACGCAAAAATAGGATATCATATTGGCGCGTATTATAATATTGACATTGGCAAGCTATACCTGCGTCCAGAAGTTGTATACACAAAAACAAAAAGTGAATACGGTTCTAGTTCGTATGACATGTCAAAAATTGATGTGCCGCTTTTAGTAGGTTTAAAAGTGATTGGCCCATTAAGCGTATTTGCAGGCCCTTCTTTTCAGTATACGTTGGATAATGATTTTGAGAATTCAACGATTTCTGAAGTAAGAAATGATATTACTGCCGGTTTAAATGTTGGAGCCGCTGTAAAATTTGGAAATATTGGGTTGGATGTCCGTTATGAAAGAGGTTTTTCAGAGAATGAAGCTTCTATTTTAGACACGAATAATGTTAGCATTGGAACATTAGACTCACGACCTAGTCAAATTATTTTTAGTCTTTCTTTTAAGTTGTAAGAAACGAATTGATCGTATATACAAAAGCACTTCTTTACGGAAGTGCTTTGTTGTTTTAGTACATTTTTTTATGGTTTAATACCATTTTCACTTTAAAGTTACCCACAAAAACTTGGGCTTTTTCCTTTATTCTTCAAAATAAAATTTAACCGTAGCTATGGCTATGCTTGCATTTTCTTTTTTGCCTAAAGAAAAAATAACTGCCTTTTTATTGAGTAATTTTAAAGCAAAACTGGTATAAAAAAATTATTTTGTCAAGCTTCCAATCAGTACGGTTTTTTCTCGTTTGTCTTCCACTACTTGAGAAGCATATTTTCCGCGAATTGCTTTAATCCAATCTTTTGCACGTGCATTTAGCTTGAAATTATCCGTCATCATTCGGCCTCTAGATACTAAAATTCCCATGTCTGCTCCTTCGTATATATAATCGCCTTCTTTGGCAATATGGAGGAAAAACGCTTCGTTTTCAGTTTCTACAGCTCTTCTGTGGGTATCCATTCTGTCGTATTGAATGTGTCCATTATCGAACATTTTATAAATTCCCGATTTTGGAGCTTCTGAAACGTATTCAATGGTATCTTCTGTGTGTTTGATAATTAATTGGCTCCATCCGTCGATGTTTTCTTGTTTTGCCCAGCGATCATTTAATTCATTGATGTCTAATTCATACTCCACATTCATCCATTCTAAAATATGGAATACGAATAACGGCGCATCTGCCAACGCAAAAACAGCGTGATTGGTAATAGAACTCGCTCCTGTAACTCTTGGGTTTAGTTCTCCTAAATACACTTCGCCAGTATCCTGATCGATTAAAAAGTCCAATTCAAAATAGCCTTTGTAGCCTTCTTTTCGCAATTGATTCCCAAAAAGTTGTGTGTATTTTGTTGCCTTTTCACGAATTTCTGGATTGAAAGCATTTGGATAGATTTCATTTCCACACCAGCCACCTTTGTAAGGTGTCATTTCTTTAAATCCAACCAATTCTGTCATCAATGGTGCAACAATGGTACCGTGTCTTGTCACACAGGCTTCAATTGCTGAACCTTTACAATTGATACGCTTCATTATTTTCACTTCTTTTTCTTTTATGATCTCCGCTTCATATTTTTTGAATTCTTCTTCATTGGTGATAAAGAATGTGGTATGACCCGAATCTCCAAAAGGTGTTTGAATGACTAAATCAGTACCTAAATGTTTTGAAACTTTGTTTAAGTGTGCGTAATCTTTCACTTGAGATAATACGTACGGAACACATGGTACACCCGCTTTTTCAGCAATTCTGTTGGTGTTTACTTTGTTGTCCATGAGCGTTCGCATCTTTGCAGGTGGAAACATGATTTCCAAGCCTAATTTTTTAGCAAGTTTTTCTGTTTTTTCATCAAACATTAAAAACATTGCTTTTCCTGTGGACCTTCCTTGTTTTCTTAAGGTCAAGTAGGCTTGTACTTCTGGATGTTGCAGCAGATAGTTATTGATGTCTTCAATACAGGTAAATTCATCATGCGGAATTTCTTCTTTAGGAGAAAACACATTTGGGTGCAGTCCGTCAAAACATTCTATATGACATATAAATTTGAATCCTTTGATCCATTCATCCGCACCAAGCATATTAAAATTGGTGGCACTGATAAAGTATAGCGTCGTTTCATTTTTGTAAAAGAATCGTCTTATATCAGGAACGCCATTTAAAACTTTGCTTGCAGCTACCTTTTTTACAGGAGTTGCTTTTTTAGCAGTTGTTTTTTTAGGTGTTGGTTTTGCGACTGTTGTTTTTTTAGTTGCCATGTATATTTTTCGTTGATTAAATTATTATTTATTTTTTCCCCATAGACATTCCGCCTATAGCAGTAGTAATTTTATGTCTGTCTAGCACTTTTTCGTTGAATACTCTTAAACCTAAATCGGAACGGTAACCATGTATTTCGCTGACATCAAGTACTTGCATAAAATTGATAATTTCTTCACTCACTACTTGCCCAGGAACTAATACTGGAAAACCTGGTGGATATGGAATTACAAAGGTAGAAGCTACCAGCGTTCTTCCATTATTCATGATACCTAAACATTCGTTTAGCGGAACATATTCATAATTTTCCTCATCATACGCTAAAAAATAAGCTTCTCTCAAATTACCTCCTGGAACGCCGGGAACTGCCTGAAATGAATGATGGAAATAACTAAAATCTGGTAATGGTGGTACTTCTTTTGTTAAGGAATGTATTCTTTTATCTCGAATTTCTATTTCTTTACCATTCAATGCTTTTAATTCATCATCGAGTTCATCTGCAATTTTTAACAGTGCATTGATCAAATAGGTAATGCTTCCCCTGGTAGTTCCAATATTCGTCATGAAAAGCACTGTATTTCGAGAGGTTTTATTGATTTGGATATTGAATTTATCCATTAAGTATTTATTCTTAAAAGTATCGCCATCAACGCCTGTTTTACCGATGTATAAGGTAATTTTGGTTGGATCTAGCACAAATTCATCTTTCTCCCAAGCCTCATCCATACGGTTCCAGCCTTCTTGTTTGGTATAATATTCTTTAAGACCTGTTTGACGAAATTCATCTGGAATAAAATCACTTACGGTTAGCACATCGAAGTATTTACTTAGTTGTGGATTGTCGTTTATTTTGGCTCTGAGTACCATGGCCATTTCAATACTTTTTTCCACTAATTCAAATCCTTCCAATTGTACTTGTCGACGACCGACATCCAATGATGCCAACATTTGATAGTTTGGAGAGGTCTAAGTATGCGTCATATACGCTTCTAGAAAGGTGTTTTCTGTTTTTCTGCGAAAATCTTCATCCCAAATATGAATCATTGAACCTTGTCTAAAACTACTTAAAGTCTTGTGCGTACTTTGCGTTGCATAGACACGTATTCTAACTTTATCCGGATGGGGTAATATGGATTGTTCATCAGGATTCAATCCTTTTATATATTCAGTATACTGCTTTCTGTAAGCAGTACTTTTGTATTTTTCATACAGTTTTTTCGCGGTGTACATTCCTGTACGTTGTTTGTAATTATAGGCAAATCCTGCAAAAGCAAACCAAGCTTCATCCCATAAAAAAACGATATCGGGTTTAATGGCAAGCATTTCTTCCATAACGCGCTCTACATTGTATACCAAACCGTCAAAAGTACAATTGGTCAAGAGTACCATTTTTACTTTGTCCAATCGTCCTGCTTCTTTAAGTTTTAGCAACTTCGCTTTCATTTGTGCTAGAGGAACCGCTCCATACATCGAGTATTCTTCAATCGGATAGGAATCTAAATACACAGGATACGCACCTGCCAACACCAATCCGTAGTGATGTGATTTGTGACAATCTCTATCCACTAGCACTGCATCTCCAGGTTTGACTAATGCCTGCATGACAATTTTATTCGCTGTGGAAGTTCCGTTAGTTACAAAATAGGTGTATTATGAACCATACGCGTCACGTGCCAACTCTTGTGCTTTTTTGATAGAACCTTTGGGTTGTAATAATGAATCCAAACCACCCGTAGTAGCGGATGTTTCTGCCAAGAACATATTCCGCCCATAGAAATCGCCAAAATCGTTGATCCATCTCGATTTGAAAACAGAGTTTCCACGTGATATTGGCATCGCATGAAAAACTCCTGTAGGTTTTTGACTGTATTCTACTAAAGCAGAAAAGAAAGGTGTATTGTATCTTTCCATGATTCCTTGCATAATAGTCAAATGAAGTTCTTGTATATCTTCCGTCTGATAGAATATACGTCTAAACCCTTTTAGCGTGGTATCTTTTAAATGTCCGAGAGAAGTATCTGTCACATAATACACATCTAATTCCGACCTGAATTCTTTTATTAATGTGCCCATTAATGGGCCTAATGTGGTTTCTGATTTAGATGAAAAATTGAGTTTTGTTACTTTTTCAATATAAGGTTTGATCACTGGTGAAATTCCCTTTGAATAATATGGAGGCGCATATCGCACTACGACTGCTTGAATATTATAGTTAAAGAGCAACGCAATCATAGCATCTTGAAAGGAAGTCTGAACGACTACGCCATAGGTAAATTTATCATTGGACGATCGAAGTAATCGTAGGCTGTTATTGAGTTTTGTCTCTTCTTCTTCTGATATATCGTCTACAAATAAGACCTCGAAATGGTTTTTTTCTAGCACCATCATATTGGTCATCATCTAGTAATTCAGTGCTGTTTTCTTGTTGTGTAATAAATTCAAGATTACTTCTATAACTATCGCCTACCAGTTGTTTTGTAGTTTCAGCTACCATGTGAGATAGCGAAGCGTATTCATGACTTAAAAAAGCGTTTTCGAGTTTGTGTAAACGCTCTTTTCCCGGAGAAGCGAAAAAACATTCGACTCCTTTTAGATCTTTTATTAAATCCTTTACATTTTGTTTGTGAATTTTTCATTATCAGACCCTTTATGACAGCGTATCAACTCAGATGTTAAGATTTTTAGTGTATTCCAAAAATCAACTCTAAGCTGTCCGATGTTATAATAAGGTGCACTATTCGTTTTGTTTTTAATCAAGATTTAATGTTTTGAGTGCAAGGCTAGTTTATTTCCTTGTGAATCTATAAAAATCGCAAAAAAGCCATCATTTTTAGTGATAAGGGTTTTTGGCATTATAATGCGTCCTCCTGCTTTTTCTACGTTGTTTAACACATGGTTCAGATCATCACCTCCATTCAAATAAATTAAAGGCCCTTTGTCTGATGGCACTGATCCGGGACTTGCGATGATGGCACCGCCGACACCAGATGTAGCTGGAAAAAAAGCCATGGCATTCACATCCGTAATTTTTTGAACCATTTCAATACCAAAAATGTGATTGTAAAAAGATACTGCTTGTTTAAAATCGATTGCAGGGATTTCAAACCAACTCACATAATTTTTGGTTGTTATTTCTTTATTATTTTTACTCATTGGTAGTCCACCCATATTTTATGTTTTAAATTAAACCATCCCCTTTATAGTGAATAGGCGAGCCTTTTAGCTCTAATTCAGTTTCTTTAATTTTTAATGCTGTGATTTTATCCAATCGAGAAGGTTTTATTAATGGTCCTAAAGAATCCAGGTAAGGTGTTGGAATATTAGGTTGATAAATACCAAAATGACTTGTTTTTAAATGATCTCTAAAACTTTTTAGTGGTTGACCGAGGCGAAGTATGCCTAATTCGCGACTTCTTTTGGCTCTTTCGATGTTCAGTTCAAGCGGTATGATTTCTTCTGTTCCTTCGGATTGGTGCAAGATACGTCCATCGGGACCGCAAATTATTGATCGTCCACAACCACCAGTATCTAACCCATTTACATCAAAGAAATAGCATTGATTTATGGAAGCCATTGCTCTTACAATTGATAATTCAATTTCTCTGTCAATCGTACCAGACATTGTTGGGTGCATAATCACTTCAGCGCCCATAGTCGTCAAGGTTCTAATGGTTTCAGGAAACCACATATCATAACATATTGAAACTCCAAACCTGGCAACTCCTGGTACATCAAATACGCAATAATCTTGTCCTGGTGTTACGCCAGTTTCATACGGATAAAAAGGAAACATTTTGCGGTAACGCGTTACAATTTCTCCTTTAGGATTGATAACTGTTGCAGTATTGTATATTTTACCTTCACTCTTTTCAAAAATAGAGCCCGGCAGTATCCAAACTCCGTATTCTTTGGCTTTGGCTTGCATTTCTGCTTCAAAGTTATTGGGAATCGGTTGCGCCGTATGCGTTAAAGGTCCAAAAGCACATAATTCACTAAACATAATCATTTCTATCCACGGATATAGATTCATGGTAATATCAATTTTTAGCTTCATCATTTCTACGTTTGAAGCGACTGCTGATACTTTCATTTGTATTCCTGCTATTGCGAATGGTTTCATAAATTTTTTATTGCTTTTTTAATTTCGGTTTCCAATATGGATAATCCTTTTTCTAATTGTTCTTCTGTAATGACTAAAGGAGATAAGATTCTCAATATGTTTTTATAGATACCGGCACTTAAAACTATTAAACCATTTTCGACACAACCTTTTACGATTTGCGGGCATATTTCAGAGTTTGGCTGGCTCGGATCGTTATTGTTAACAAATTCAATGGCTACCATGGCACCAATTCCTCTTACATCACCAATTTCTGTATGTTGATTTTTTAATTTGTTTAATCTGTCCATGACGGTGTGTCCTACTTTCAAGGCTTTATCATTCAAATTGATGTCTTTCATGTATTGTATGGTGGCAGATGCTGCAACACAACAAATAGGACTTCCAATGTACGTTCCTCCAATGGTACCAATAGCCGCAGCATCCATAATTTCTGCACGACCAACTATTGCTGCAATCGGAAGTCCAGAACCCATTGACTTCGCATAGGTACTTATATCTGGCTGCACTCCATAATGTTGCCAACTTGCCCAATGACCTGTACGACCAAATCCGCTTTGCACTTCATCCATGATTAACATAATACCATGTGTATCGCAAAAGAGTCTTAGTCCTTCTAAATATTTTTTTGGCATTGGGTTAAACCCGCCTTCACCTTGTATGGGTTCAATGATCACAGCCGCAACGCTTTTCACATCTACCAAATTAAGAGCACTTTCGTTGAGTCTTTTTAGTTCATCTTCCACAAATTGATCCATGTCTCGCGTCCCACGATATCTGTAAAAATTAGGGAATGGAAGTCGGTATACTTCTGGAGCAAAAGGACCACAGTCGGTTTTATAGTTTATTTTACTTGTGAGCGTCATTGCCATCATCGTACGTCCGTGATAGGCTTCTGTATAACAAAGTACCGCAGGTCTTTTGGTCGCTTGCCGTGCAATTTTTATCGCATTTTCAACAGCTTCAGCTCCAGTACTTACAAGCATTACTTTGGTTTTTTCGCCATGCGGTAAAATGACTGCTAGTTCTTCGCAAAGTTTTATGTAAGGTTCATAAGTTACCACATTAAAACTGGTATGCAAATATTTTCCAGCTTGTTCGCGGATAGCTTCTACAACTGGTGCTGGACAGTGACCCGCGTTTACGACACCTATTCCTCCGGCAAAATCAATGAATTCATTATCATCTTCATCTATAATTATAGCACCTTTGGCTTGTTTTACAGTAGCTGTATTGAACACGCCGACACCATTTGCCACAGCTTACATTCTTCTATTTAGGAGCTCCTGTGATTTCGTTAATTCTTTAATCATTTTTTAAAATCTCTGTTTCTTTATAAGATAATTCAAATAATATATTTTACAATCTTTTATTTACTTTTAATTTAAGTTTTTACAACTTTTACTTGCTTATATTTTTTTTCCCTGTATATCAGATAATTACATAATTGTATAATCATGTATTGTAGTATTTTAGAGAGCATCTAATTAGGAGATTATATATCGTTAATTCTTAATCTGTATGTTCTACATTCAATTCAGAATACCGTTTTTCTTCATTTTCAGAAAATAAGCTTACGAATGAAAAACTTTAGAGATCATCTCTAAAGTTTAGAAGTTTTCTTAAATGCTTGATGGACATTATATTATTTAAGACACAAACTATACACAAAAGTCACTTATGCAACTAAAAAAAGTGATGTTTTCAAAATATCAACATCACTTTTTCTGAATAGTAGATTTTTTATGAAATATGTTTCCATAAAAAAAGCACTTTCGTGAAAAAGTGCTTTTAATTTTTATAGTATTTAGGCTATATTTTAATTTTAATTTGCATCTAAATAATCAGGAATTCCATCGCCGTCAGTATCGGTAAGGACTACGGTTTTGATTGTAATGACGCCATCATCATCAACAGTTCTTGTTTTTTCAAATTCATTGGAAGCCAACACGGGTTCCATATCACCAACATTCACCGTATATGTATTTTGTACTACTTCATTGCGCGTAAGAGTTCCGTCTCCGTCATCGTCAGAATCTCTAAAGTTTGCAAGTCCATCACCATCAGTATCATCATCAAAAACATCGTCATCACCATCTAAGTTTTCCATAGAAGATAACAATCCGTCTGCATCGATATCCAAAAAGTCAGCATCAAATATATTGAAGGAGAAAATTAATGGTGAATATGCTTCAATCCCTGGTTGTGGGATGTTAAAATATCCTAATCCAGAAGGAATGAATATCGCTCCTATTCCACCGTTTCTTGCTTCTAAGAAACCATTTGCCCCTTCTATAATGTCTTCTGCTCCATTAAATTCTGGCAATCCTAACTGAAAACCTCTCACAGTACTTACAGTAGCTCCAACTAAAGGAATGGTTTCTTGTGTAATTCTAAAATCAAATGTTTCTAAATCTAACAGCTGACCTCTATACGTTAGGTCTACTGCATCAAAACTTGTGTATTCTATTCCGCCACCATCACGTAGTTTTAGTACATAATACTTGTATTCAATATCAAAATAGGTAGTGGTTCTTTCTTCTATTTGATCAATTAATGGAGTTCTACTAGCATTTACGCCTTCAATCACACCAAATTGCATCGTGAATGTGTCGTTTGCAGCACTTTCAGGATTCATGAAATCAAACTCATCATAATTATAAAAATGTGTGCTTAAAAATGTTACTAATGCAGCATCATCTTCTACTTGTTGCTCAGCTCTATCTCTTAATTCTGCAAAAGCCACAACATCATCATCACTTTTACACGAAAATACAACCGTACTTACGATTATCATTAGGAAAGTAAATTTTACAATCTTCATCATTGTTTTTAAATTTTGGGTTGCAAGATACAATTTTATCCTACTTTTGTATATTCTTTAACGTAGTTTTTAGAGTTTTTGTATGAGGATAGATAAATACCTTTGGTGTGTACGATATTATAAGACCCGAAACATTGCTACAACGGCATGTAAAAAGGGACATGTAAAGATAAATGGTGCTACTGTGAAGCCTTCACGAGAAGTATTTGCAACGGATAAATTACAAGTTCGTAAGGATCAAATTATACGTCATTTGACAGTGTTAGATATTCCACCAAATCGTGTGGGCGCTAAATTGGTTGATATTTACAGATTGGAAACAACACCCAAAGAAAATTTTGAACATTTAGAGTTATTGAAACACGCAAAAGAGCATTATCGCAAGCAAGGAACGGGAAGACCCACTAAAAAAGATCGTCGTGAAATGGATGATTATATAGATGATAATCTTGATCGTGAAGAAAGTAATTCTTAGTTTTAACCTAAATTTTTAACACTATGACAGTTTCGGGAAATATTATACTTAATCATCAGCAAATTCAACATAAAACACGCCGTATTGCGTATCAAATTCTGGAATCTAATGTTAATGAAGAAGAAATTATTGTGGCAGGAATTTCCAAAAATGGATTTGTGTTTGCGCAAAAGATAAAAGCGGAGTTGGAAAAAATTACGACAGCTCAAATTACCTTGTGTGAAGTGATGATTAATAAACAAGATCCTATCCAAACGATTACGACTTCACTCGCAAAAGAAAACTACATCAACAAACCTTTGGTACTTATTGATGATGTTTTGAACTCAGGCACAACCTTAATTTATGGTGTAAAGCACTTTTTGGACGTTCCTCTGAAAAATTTCAAGACAGCGGTACTTGTCAACCGAAATCACAAGAAGTATCCTATAAAAGCTGATTTTAAAGGAATATCGCTTTCAACTTCCATTCAAGAACATATTGATGTTGTTTTTGAAGCAGGAGAAGATATGGCGTATTTAATTTAGCAAGGTTTCTATTTCTTGTACTAATTCTACAATCGATTTTTTATCTGTAATTACAGTATGTGTTGCTTGTTGGTAAAAGGCATTACGTTCAAATAGGTGCTTTCCAATAAATTCTGGTAAATCTTCCGTAGCAATTGCGCTTATCAAAGGTCGCTTTGCTTTTTCATTTTTCACCCTATTGATAATCTCTGGAATCGACGTTTGCAAATAAAACGTATGTGTCGTGTATTCATGAATCAAATTCATATTGTTTGCATAGCAAGGTGTTCCGCCGCCTAACGATACTATTTTGGCTTCTTTCGTTTCCAGCACTTCTTTTAGATATTGATGTTCTTTCATTCGAAAATAGATTTCTCCTTTCGTTTCAAAAATTTCACGAATCGAAAGTGCTTCTCGTTCTTCTATATAACTATCCAAATCTATTACTGGAAGTTCCATTTGTTTTCCGAGTAATTTGGAAACCAAACTCTTCCCACTTGCCATATATCCTAAAAGTATAATCGTCATTTTTTATAATATAATTTATTTATAATTAAGCGCTTACAAAAATCATAAAAAAAAAGACAAAAATATATTAAAAAAGCCTTGAAAAATAAAATTATGATCTTATATTTGCACCCGCATTCAAGGAACTATGACTTGTTCATTTTGAATGACCTGGTAGCTCAGTTGGTAGAGCATCTCCCTTTTAAGG
>CAYGPQ010000068.1:0-24748 GCA_964351775.1 uncultured Kordia sp.
ATGAAATGAAGAAAAATTGTACTTCGACATACTCAGCAGAACTATCGAGAAGCGGTTTAAAACTTAAAATTTAAAACTCAAAATTTTAAATGTAAAAGTATTTGCTTATTATTTGAATTCAAGAATGTCATATCGAGTACAGTCGAGATATTTTAAAGTAGAAAAAACAAACAGCAAAAAGCAAATAGCTAAAAAAAACAAAATGAACTATTACAGTCTACATCATAACGCTCCAAAAGTTTCTTTTAAAGAAGCTGTCATTAGAGGATTAGCGCCCGATAGAGGAATTTATTTTCCAGAAACTATTACGCCTTTATCCGAAGAATTTATAAAAAATATTAGCAACTATTCACACGAAGAAATTGCCTTTGAAGCCATTCAACAATTTGTTGGCGATGACATTCCAACGGATGTTTTAAAAGAAATCATTGCGGAAACCTTGAGTTTTGATTTTCCAATAGTTCCGATTGAAGAAAACATTGGAACATTGGAACTTTTTCACGGTCCAACGATGGCATTTAAAGATGTCGGTGCCCGATTTATGGCGCGTTGTTTGGGCTATTTTAATCGTGATAAAGAAGAAAAAGTAACGGTTTTAGTGGCAACTTCTGGAGATACTGGTGGCGCAGTTGCCAACGGTTTTTTAGGCGTAAAAGGTGTAGATGTCGTGATTTTATATCCGAGTGGAAAAGTCAGCGAAATTCAAGAAAAACAATTGACAACACTCGGTCAAAATATTACTGCATTGGAAGTCGATGGTGTTTTTGACGATTGTCAAGAAATGGTCAAAACTGCCTTTTTAGATACCGAAATTGAAAGAACACTGACCTCTGCAAATTCCATCAATATTGCGCGTTGGTTGCCGCAAATGTTCTACTTTTTCTTTGCGTATAAAGCATTACACAAAAAACATAAAAACCTAGTATTTTCTGTTCCGAGTGGAAATTTTGGAAATATATGTGCAGGAATTATGGCGCAAAAACTAGGCTTACCAATTCAGCATTTTATCGCAGCTACGAATGTAAACGATACGGTTTCAAACTATTTGGAAGCTGGAGTGTATGCTCCGAAGAAATCAATTGCAACCATTTCAAACGCAATGGACGTTGGAAATCCAAGTAATTTCATTCGGATTCAAGAATTGTATGATAATGATTTGGCAACCATTAAAAAGCACTTTTCATCGTATAGTTTTTCAGATTCAAAAACAAAAACCGCAATGAAATCCTTGTACGATGAAGCTAAGTATATCGCAGACCCACATGGTGCTGTTGGTTATTTAGGATTGAAAAGTCACGATTTAAAAGATGCGTATGGGATTTTTCTAGAAACCGCACATCCTGTCAAATTTTTACCCACAGTAGAATCGACCTTGAGTCGTAAAATAGGCATTCCTGAGCAGATTCAACAGATTATGCACAAAGAGAAAAAAGCGCATTTTATTACGGATTATGAAGGGTTGAAAAGTTATTTAATGAACTAATAAACAAGAAATTCTAAAAATTACAACTCACAAAAACACTCTAAAATCACTTCCCCTAAAGAAGTGATTTTTTTTATGCTTCAAAAATAAATAGCATTTTACTTGAATACATTTTAATAAAATGTATATTTACACTATGTATAGCAAAGAATTAACAAAAGGCACCTTATTACCGATCATCTTAAAACTTTTAAATGACAGTGATAAAATGTATGGATATGAGATTACGCAAAAGGTAAAAGAGTTAACTGTTGGAAAAATTGATATCAGCGAAGGCGGACTCTATCCTATTTTACACAAAATGGAACACCAAGGTGTTTTAGAAACCGAAAAAGTATATATAGGTAAGCGCGTAAGAAAGTATTATAAAGTGACCAAAACTGGTAAAAAAGTAATTGCAGAAAAAATCAATGAAATCAATGATTTTATAGAAACGCTGACACTAATTTTTAATCCTAAAACTCTTGCAGAATGAATTTAACAGAAGATCAAATTGAATTTATCTCTAACAGTTTAGCATTTAACGGACTGAAAAATAAGGATATAAAAGAAGATATTATAGACCATATTTGCACAACTATTGAAGCGTCAAATCATACAGATTTTAAAACCGCCTATGAAGAAGCTATTGATAAACTTGGCGGATATTACAATATAAAGTTGTTGCAAAAAGAAACCAAACAGCTTCTATATACGAAAACAATTCTAAAAACGAAACGAGGTTTATATTTCTCTAGTTTAGCAATGGTTTTACTATTTTCGATAGGATTAATTTTTAAAATGTTTCAATGGCCGTATGCAAATATTGCACTTCTTTCGGGGCTTTCGGTACTTCTATTCATCTATCTTCCTATATTATTTTACAACAAATACAAGCAATCAATAATTAATTATCAATCATAAATACGAACACTAAAATCAACAAAAAATGAAAAACGCAGTTTATCTATTAGGCTTTTTAGCCTTTTTCACACTAAGTACAGGTATCATGTTTGAATTCTTTCATTGGCCATACTCAGGGAAACTAATGCTGTTAGGCTTTGTGCTTTTAAATCTTGGCTTTTTACCTACCTTATTTTATAAATTATATAAAACTCAAAAAATAGCATAAAACAATAATATCTTATTTAAAATACAATCAAACCACTTTGTGAAAGCTTAGTGGTTTTTTTAAATATGTACCAAAACAACAGTATCCAGCAAACAGCACAATTACTATAAATAGGTAGAATTCATGTTAAATTAAGAATCAAGTAAAAAATCATCATTTTTTTATCCCTATTTTTCATAAATTCGCAATCAATTTAAGACAAACTACAAATGAAAGATACAGCGCTCTCAGAAATTCACAAAGCATTAGGTGCAAAAATGGTACCTTTTGCTGGATATAATATGCCCGTACAATATGAAGGTGTTACGGTTGAACACGAAACCGTTCGTAACGGCGTGGGTGTTTTTGACGTAAGTCACATGGGAGAGTTTGTAATTTCTGGACCAAATGCCTTGGCATTGATTCAAAAAATTGGCACAAACGACGCTTCTAAATTGGTGGATGGAAAAGCGCAATACAGTTGTATGCCAAATAATGACGGTGGAATTGTAGATGATTTGATCATTTACAGAGTGAATGAAGAAAAGTACATCTTAGTGGTAAATGCTTCCAATATTGAGAAAGATTGGAACTGGATTTCGAGTCATAATGATGTAGGCGCAGACATGAAAGATGTGTCTGACAACTACTCTTTATTGGCAATTCAAGGGCCAAAAGCGGTGGAAGCAATGCAATCCTTAACAGAAGTTGATTTATCAAATATAAAATACTACACCTTTCAAATTGCTAAGTTTGCTGGCGTTGAAAATGTAATTGTTTCTGCAACAGGTTATACAGGTTCTGGCGGATTTGAAATTTATTGTAAAAATCAAGATGTCGCTGAAGTTTGGGAACGTGTTTTTGAAGCTGGCGCAGCTTTCGGAATCAAGCCGATTGGTTTGGCAGCAAGAGATACGCTACGTTTAGAAATGGGGTATTGTCTCTATGGAAATGATATTGATGACACTACTTCGCCAATTGAAGCTGGTTTGGGTTGGATTACAAAATTCACGAAAGATTTTGTAAATCGTGAAGCAATTGAAGCACAAAAAAGAACTGGTGTGGAACGTAAATTGGTAGCATTTGAAATGCAAGAACGTGGCATTCCAAGACAAGGATATGATATTGTGGACGGAAACGGAAACAAAATAGGAAACGTAACTTCCGGAACCATGTCGCCTTCAATGGGCATTGGAATCGGATTGGGGTATGTACCGACCGTTTTTACCGATGTAGGTAGTCATATTTACATTCAAATTCGTAAAAATCGAGTTCCTGCGCAAGTCGTAAAACTTCCTTTTTACAAGAAATAAAAGTCGAGAATATTTGGGAAACCTTGACCTTAAAATTACTGGTTTGAGATCCTGCTTTTCAGCAGGATTAGTTCAACTTACAATTTTGAGTTCGTCATAGATGTTGAATCAAGTTCAGCACAAGCTTCTCAAAATCGAGTTTCACTAAAAATAGAAAATCCTTTTGAATAGAATTTTAATACTAGGTGCAAGCGGATATATAGGGCAAGCACTCTACAAAGAACTATGCTCCTATTTTGACGTATATGGGACGTTTTACAGCAATAAATCGTTTGCCCAAAATGCGCACTTTATTCGGTACGACTTAGATTATGACGGAATTGATGAAGTAGTCTTACAAGTACAACCAACCATTATTATTTCGGCGTTACGTGGCGATTTTGCCGCACAAATAGAAGCACATATTTTCCTCACAGAATATGTAAAAACAAAACCTTGTAAGTTGATTTTCTTATCATCTGCAAATGTTTTTGATGCGTATAGCAGTTATCCTTCGTATGAATACGACAAAACGCTTTCGGAAAGTATTTATGGAAAATTGAAAATTCGAATTGAAAATATGTTGATGCGTTTGCCGCAGAAAAAATATGCCATTATTCGCTTACCGATGGTTTTTGGGAACAATTCGCCACGAATCTTGGAAATAAAGCAATGTTTGCAAGAAAAAGTGCCGATTGAAGTCTTTCCAAATTTAGTAATGAATACCATTTCTGATAAAAAGTTGACGCAACAAATTCACTACATGATCAACCGTCGTAAAAGTGGCATCTTTCACTTGGGCGCTGAAGATTTGATACATCATGATGAATTTTTTACAGAAATTCTGAAAAGCATGAACGTTGACAAACCGTTGTTCAAGAATGTGTACACATCAAATTTTGATCGTTTTTTAGCCGTTTTGCCCAAAGACAATAAACTTCCAAAACATTTGGCAACGACCAATCAGGAAACATTAGACTTCATTTCTGGGAAAAATACACCTTAAGTTGTTCCTTTTTAAATACATTCTTACATTAAAATCAAAAGATTTGTTAAATTCGTGACTTTAAGTACTACAACTCTTTTATACGCATTCATGCAAAAATTTATACGTATTCTATTTCTTATCGTTAGTACCATTGCGTATGCGCAAACTGATGTGACTTTTTGTGCAAAATCAGCGTTGGTGTTGGATATGCTAGAAAAGAATCATTACCAACCAAAAGCAATAGACGACGACTTTTCTACGTATGTTTTTAATACATTTTTTGAACGATTGGATCAAAAACGACTGTTGTATTCAGCGGCAGATATTGAAGCCTTAGAAGCTTTCAAAACAAAGCTGGATGATTATTTGTTAAAGGGCGAATGTGATTTTATACATGATTTTGCAATATCATACGAAACACAACTAAAACGAGCGCAAAAATCTATTGAAATCGTTGAGAAAAGCAAGCTCGATTTTTCTGGAAAAGACTCCGTAACGTATGGAAGCATCAAAGAGGAAGCTGAATTCTCAAAAACTCCGAAAACACTACAAAAACGTTGGTCAAAAAAAATTCGAATTGATGTTATTACCGATTATTTATCCTTATCAAACCCTGCAAATTTCAATAAAATAAAAGCACAATTAACCCAAAAAGTAATTGCGGAAAACAAATGCTATGTGTTGGATAAGCTACAAGTTGTCAACGGAATTTCATCCTATATAGAAACTACTTTTTTAGATGTGGTTTGCTCCTATTTTGATCCGCATAGTAGTTATTTTGATCCAACAGCGAACGCAACATTTATGAATGCTATCGGAACAGAAACGAGTTCCATAGGTGTTTGGTTTTCAAAAAATAGCGATGGAAAAATTGTCGTTTCGGGCTTGCAAACTGGAAGTACGGCTTGGAAAGAAAAGAAAATCAACGCTGGTGATTTGGTACTTTCTATAAGTGCTGAAAAAAATACGATCAGTACCACGTGCTTGTCGTTATCCAGTCTCTATGATTTTATCAATGATGAAAACAACAAAACAATCACCATCAAGGTGTTGAATCAGAAAAACCTACACAAAACCATCGTTCTCAAAAAAGAAAATTTAAAAATTGAGGCCAATGCCGTGAATAGCTTTATTCTAAAAGGCGAACAAAATATAGGGTATATTTCATTGCCTAGTTTCTATACAAATCTCGATTTCGGTTTTGGAAGTGCCAATGATATTGCCAAAGAACTTTTTAAGCTAAACGCTGTTAATATTGACGGTTTAATTTTAGACTTGCGCGGAAATGGTGGCGGTTCTATGAAACAAGCAATTGATTTGGCAGGAATGTTCATCGATAAAGGGCCATTGGGAATTTATAGAGATCACAATAATAAAAAAACAATTGTTAAAGATTTTAATCGTGGGACATTGTTCAAAAAACCTATGGTCATTTTGATCAATAACGAAAGTGCTTCGGCTTCTGAATTTATTGCTGCTGCTTTACGCGATCATAACAGAGCAATTATTGTGGGAAGTAAAACTTACGGAAAAGGCACTATTCAACAAGTTGTTCCGCTAGAGAATGAAGTAGGTTTTATCAAAATTACGATTGAAAAAATGTATGGTTTCAAAGGCAATTCGCATCAAGCCATTGGAATTCAGCCCGATATTGAATTTCCTAGTTTGTATGCAGGTTTGGAAAATGGCGAGAACGAAAACGTTAATTTCATTCAGAATGATACCGTTTTAAAGAACGTATATTTCAAGCTGCCAAAAGCAAAAAATTATGAAAGTTTACGAATTAAAAGTATTGCAAGAAGTAAAACAAACAAAGCTTCCAACACAATTAAAAATATCAATTCAAACTTAGTAAACTATTTGAATACTGAACGTAAGCTGGCTTTATCTGTGAAAAGTATCCAGCAAGATAGAGCTATTTTCAATGCAATTTTTGCCAAAACGGACGCTATTGAGATGAAACATGAAACGTTTAAAGTGGTCAATTTGGAAGATTATAAAGAAATTTTAGCTTATAATAAAGACAAAGCAACCTTGAATTCCTATACGATAAAAGATATTGAAACCGATCATGAAATTGAAGAAACGTATCGTATTATTTCTGACTATATCAAACAACTAGCTCAATAATTTATGCAAACAAATTACTTAAAAACTATCTTACTATTGTGTTGCGTTGTCGCATTTCAAGTGACCACTGCACAAAATTTTAAAAACGCGAACGAATATCTAGGCTTTATTGGAAACGAAAATAAAAAGATTAGTAAAAGTTCTTGGAATTATACCAAATCTGTAGCACACAGTAAAAGTCCTCGAAAAATTGAAGGCGATCGAAAACGTTTGTTGAAATCTATTCAACGTGCGATGCAAAAAATTAAGAATGCGAAACCGTTTGAAGGCGAAGACGCATACAAAAAAACGGTGCTTGATTATATGGATTTGCGCATGAGTATTTTAAAGAATGATTATGCCAAAATTGTAGATATGAAAGAAGTTGCCGAGCAATCGTATGACTTTATGGAAGCCTATATTTTGGCGCAAAAATTGGCAGATGAACGCATGCAAGAAGCGCAAGAAACATACGAAAATGCACAGGAAGATTATGCGGCAAGAAATAATATTAGGTTGATTGAATCTGAAACCGATTTGAGTAGAAAGATGAAAATTTCAAACGAAGTTTTTGAGCACAAAAATGAAGTGTATTTGGTGTTTTTTAAAAGTAATATTCAAGAACGTTTTATGTTAAATGCATTAGCATCTAACGATATTAGTGCTATTCAACAAAATGCAAATGCTTTACAAACGTTCGCCGAAGAAGGCATACAAGCGTTAGACACGATAACGCTGTACAAAGACGATACTTCTGTTATAAAAGCGACTAAAATAGCCTTGGAATTCTATATCAACGAAACAAAAAACGAGATTCCGAAACTATTGGAATTTTTCTTATTGAATGAAAAATTTAACACAATAAAGGATGCTATTGACAAAAAATCTGAGAAAGATCGAACCCAAAAAGATATTGATCAGTACAATGAAATGGTCAATGAAATGAATAAAGCTGTGGTTGATTTTAACAAAGCAAACGAACAATTGAATAAAGAACGTACAAAAATTATCAATCAATGGAATGAAGCTTCTGCAAAATTTTTAAGCCGACATATTCCAAAAGAATAATACAAGATATATATTTGTAAAAAAAAGTAGTGTTCGATATAAGATGTAAGACCGCTACGCTTTTAGAATCAAGAACAAAGACATGATTAAAACAATTTGATAATCAGAATGATATTAAAAAGGCATACGGTATTTACTATCTTTTCAAGATTATTTTTAATCAGACACTAATAAAAAATAAAAAAGAACTAGCAAAATGGGAAGAGCATTCGAATTTAGAAAAGCACGAAAAATGAAGCGTTGGTCTGCAATGGCAAAAACCTTTACCCGTATTGGGAAAGATATTGTGATGGCTGTAAAAGAAGGTGGACCACATCCTGAATCAAACGCTCGATTGCGTGCTGTAATTCAAAATGCGAAATCTGCCAACATGCCTAAAGACAATGTTGAGCGCGCTATAAAGAAAGCATCTGATAAGAGTACAGAAAACTATAAAGAAGTCCTGTTTGAAGGTTACGGACCGCATGGAATCGCTATTTTGGTAGAAACAGCTACGGATAACAACAATAGAACTGTTGCCAACGTACGTAGTTATTTTAATAAATGTGATGGAAACTTAGGAACGCAAGGTTCGGTAGAATTTATGTTTGACCATACGTGTAATTTTCGAATTCCGTCTGAAGGACAAGATCCGGAAGAATTGGAATTGGAATTTATTGATTTTGGCGTAGAAGAAGTTTTTGCCGATGATGATGGAATTTTATTGTACGGCCCTTTTGAAAGCTTTGGGAATATTCAAAAAGAATTGGAAAACAGAGAAATCGAAATTTTATCTTCTGGTTTTGAGCGTATTCCACAAGTTACCAAGCCTTTAAATGAAGAGCAAACTGCAGATATTGAAAAGCTACTGGAAAAATTAGAAGAAGATGATGATGTGCAGAATGTATATCATACGATGGCGGAGTAACAACTATTCCTGAATTAGAGAAACAAAAATAGTCGTCTGAAAAGCAATTTTTAGGCGACTTTTTTTATTCCAGTAAATTCAAATGGTATTATGATCAAAAAAAAAGACTGCCTTTTCAGACAGTCTCTTTGAATATGATTTATTTACAGTACTTGCAAATTATTTTTTACCGCTTGCTTTTTTCTGTTCCTCCGCTTGAGCCATCATATCCTGCATTTTCTTTTGGAAACGGTTTTGCTTTTTAGGCTTTTTCTTGTTCTCTTCTATTTTTGCGTGAATTTTATCTTCATCAATAATATAGTTTTTAATCACTAACATGATTCCGATGGTAATTAGGTTTGAAACGAAGTAGTATAAACTCAATCCACTTGCGTAGTTGTTGAAGAAGAATAACATCATTAACGGAGAGAAATACATCATGTACTTCATCATTTTGCTCATGTCTGGCATTCCTTCTTGCGAAGGTTGCTGCATAGAACTCATCTGTTGTCCAGTGGTCATTTTCATGTAAAAGAAGATGGCAATAGACGCTAAGATTGGAAATAAACTGATGTGATCTCCATATAATGGAATACTGAATCCTTCTGGGAATTGATAAATAGTATCATACGATGATAAATCTTCTGCCCATAAGAAACTTTTTTGTCTCAAATCAAATGCCGATGGGAAAAACATAAATAAGGCGTAGAATACTGGAATTTGCAGCAATGCAGGAATACAACCTGCCATTGGACTAACGCCAGCTTTACCATATAGTTTCATGGTTTCTTGCTGCTTTTTCATCGCATCATCCTTGAACTTTTCGTTGATTTCCTTAATCTCTGGGCGAATTACTTTCATTTTTGCCTGTGATACATACGACTTGTAAGTTACCGGAGAGAGTAATAAACGAACTAAGATCGTCATGACAATAATGGCGATTCCAGCAGGTAAGAATGCACTCAACAGTCCAAATAATGGAATTAAGAAGAAACGGTTGATCCAACCAAAAATTCCCCAACCTAATGGTACAATTTCATCTAAGTTTCTATCATAATCAGATAAGATATCGTAATCCGTTGGACCGTGATACATATCCATAGTGTAGTTAAGTTCGCCTCCGCTTAATGTTAACGGAATAGATGCACCAAATTGTTTTAAGAATTTTACATCTTTCTCTGGCATTTCAGTGTCAACGATGTTTTCAGTAGAAAGTGTTGCTTTTTTGAAAGCTGTATCTGTAAGCAAGATAGAAGAGAAAAAGTGTTGTTTGTAGCCTAGCCAAGTAACATCAGTGACAGTTTCTTCATCCGTTGCTTGTCCTAAGTAACTATCTTTTCCATCTTCATATTCGTAATGTAAGTCTGTATATCGGTTTTCGTATGTTACACTTTTAGCATGTCTGAAACTTTTCAGTTTCCACTCCATATTGATTGGTTGACTTGCATTGATCACTCCATTCAGTCCTTGCGAACGTACCGAGAAATCAACCATATAATCGTCTTTGATCTCATAACGGTATTCTAAATATTTGTCCGCAGCCACTTTCAATTTCATCGAAAGCACTTTGGTACTATCAGTTTCAGTATAGGTTGGCTCAAATGCGCGATCGCTGGTATTAATCAAACGATTATCCGAAGTTGTCAGATTTAATCCGAAAGAAGAATTTCCATCTTTTATGAGATATACGGGTAGCGAATCGTAGGTTGTTAATGGCTTAAATTTGCCTTTTACGAGTTGCCCTTTCACCTGAACCTCAACAATTTGCCCACCTTTGTTGCTGATTTTTAATGCCAGCAATTGGTTTTCAAGCGTAGTTACTTTGTCCATGGACACATTTTCTGCATTATAGCCAAATGCACCTGAAGCACTTTTATACTTGGCTAATTGTGTAGAATCTGTAAGATCTAAGGTAGTTTCCGCTACGACTGCTTCTTTGGTAGCTTCTTTGGGTTGTGTCGTTACTTGTTCTGTTTTTGCTTTTTCTGCCGCCGCCGCCGCTTGTTCTTCGGTCGGTTTCATTGTATTTAACCAATACACTCCTATTAAAGCTATCAGCCCAAATCCTATAAATTGTTTGTAATCAAACTTGTTTTCTTCCATCTAATCGTTTATTTATGCTAATCTCATTTTTGAACTTACGTTAACTTTTGATAAGCTCATAAAAAGGCATCTACATGGTAGACACCTTTTTGTTGTTTTTGTTACTCAAAAAAGCAACCAATTGCTACTTTTATGTCAAAGTGGCATTTTGTTTTTTTTCTGCATACGCTAATGCAGCTTTTACAAAAGCGACAAATAACGGGTGCGGACTGGCTACTGTACTTTTGTATTCTGGATGGTATTGAACACCTATAAACCATGGATGTGAAGGCAATTCAACAATTTCTACCAATCCAGTTTTTGGATTCAGTCCCGTAGCTATTAATCCGGCTGCTTCTAATCTATCTTTGTATTCGTTATTAAATTCGTATCGGTGACGGTGACGTTCTAAAATCATCGTTTTTCCGTAAATATCATGCGCTTTGCTACCTTCTTTTAGTTCGCATTCCCATGCACCTAAACGCATCGTTCCACCTTTGTTTTCGATATTTTTCTGTTCCTCCATTAAATTGATTACTGGACTTGCAGTGTTTTCATTCATTTCAATTGAATTGGCGCTTTCTAATCCTAAGACGTTTCTTGCGAATTCTATGACAGCCATTTGCATTCCTAAACAAATCCCCAAGAAAGGTACATTGTGTTCACGTGCATATTGAACGGCTCTTATTTTCCCTTCTATTCCACGATCGCCAAATCCGGGTGCGACTAAAATTCCGTCTAAGTTTTTAAACTTTGCAGCAATTGTTTTTTCAGTGATGTGTTCCGAATGAATGGACTCCACTTTTACTTGAATTTCATTTTCTGCGCCAGCATGAATGAATGATTCTAGAATGGATTTGTATGAATCTTGCAATTCTACATATTTTCCTATCAATCCAATGGTAACCGCATGTTTAGGATTTTTAAGTTTTTTTAAGAATTGGTTCCAATGCGTTAAATCGGGAGCTTCCTCTTCTACTAATGCTAATTTCTTTAGAACTACCGAATCTAATCCTTCTTCAAGCATTAATTTAGGTACGTCATAGATTGTTTTTGCATCAATGGATTGGATGACAGCTTCTCGTTTTACATTACAAAAAAGTGCCAATTTGTGACGTAGTTCTTCTGAAAGTTCGTGTTCTGTTCTGCAAACCAATATATCTGCTTTGATTCCGCTTTCCATTAAGGTTTTTACAGAATGCTGTGTAGGTTTTGTTTTTAATTCGCCTGCGGCAGATAAATATGGAACTAAGGTTAAGTGAATTACAATTCCGTTGTGTTCACCTAATTCCCAGAGTAATTGTCGAACTGCTTCAATGTAGGGTAATGATTCGATATCTCCGACAGTTCCACCAATTTCAGTAATCACGATGTCATAATTTCCAGAGTTTCCTAGAATTTGAATTCGTTCTTTGATTTCGTTGGTAATATGTGGCACTACTTGAACCGTTTTACCTAAGAACTCTCCTCTACGTTCTTTGTCTATCACACTTTGATAAATACGTCCCGTAGTTACATTATTTGCTTGTGAAGTGGGAACATTCAAGAAGCGTTCATAGTGTCCTAAATCTAAGTCTGTTTCTGCGCCATCATCCGTTACGTAACATTCTCCATGCTCATACGGATTCAAAGTGCCCGGATCAACATTAATATATGGGTCCAATTTTTGAATGGTAGTTCTGTAACCTCTTGCTTGTAATAATTTGGCAAGTGAAGCCGCAATTATTCCTTTTCCCAAAGAAGAAGTCACACCGCCAGTAACAAATATGTATTTGGTGTTTGTCATTAGTAATAGTGTGTTGTGTTGTTGTTGTATTCGGCGGCAAAAGTACAAAGAAGAATTTATAATTGATAAAGGTTGAATAACTATTTTTCAAGTGTATTCAACCTTTATATTTTTTTCTGATAAAACTGATTATCAGTACGCTATGTTTTATTTCTTTTTAGAAGATTTGATTTTATCATCGTTTTGAATGATTTCATTGCGAAAGAAACTCTTTGCTACATCATTCATCGTTGTGTATTCATCATTAAATCTTCAAACTGGCAACAATTATTCTGAGTCCGAATCTCCTGAATCTGCTGTTGCTGTATTCGTATTTGTTACAATCCCAATTGCTGTATTTATAACATTTGAAAGGATACTATTTTTTAAATGTCCAAGTGCAATTTTAGAAACGCCAGCAGCATATAATCCTTTGAGTACAACTAAATCTTTTTGACTTTCCACCAACCATTTGTATTCTTCAGCTGAAATACTTCCATCAGCAAGAAAAAGTGTCCAACGTTCAAGTTTTGCTTTAGAAGCGTCTAAAAAATCTTGTACATCTTTTTTTGATTCTGCTTTTAAGTCTTCAAATTTTCCACCTACCAAATCAAGCAGGTTGCCTTTTATTTCTTTAAGTATATTATTAACATCCATTTGTAGTTGTTTTAGTAGTTATTATAAACCAAGTATGGCTTTGAGTTTGTTTTCCGCCACTGGATCTTTTTTTCCTTCGTATTGCAGAATTAAGTCCAAAGCTTCCGTTACTTGCCCTTTTGCTTCGTCAATGAAAACCGTATTTACCGTTCCTTTTTCTTTCCAAAGCTTTAAAAAGCCTCCGATGAATTTTTTATCAGGATTCGCAATCATTTTCCACATTGCGTAGCTAATTTGATTTTCTGGCTTATTTTTTTCGTATTCGACCATTTTATCCAATTCCGTTTGCAAATGTTCTATGGCGGCTGTTTGCGAATCATAAGCTGTGTTCGCTTTGTCCATTAACCTTTCGGCATCGACTTTAATTTCGGTTCCTTTTTGATATGAATATTGATCAAAAACGGCTGTTCGTAGTGAAACGCAAGACGTCACTAATACAAGTGCTAATGCACTTAAATACACTGTGTAAAAACGTGTTTTCATGGGTATGTTAGTTATGTTTAAAATAATTCTTTTTGTACTCTTTTGATCGTTTCTACGTGATATTTGATGATTTTAGCACGTCCTTCACGCGTCATTAATAATGACTTGCACTCTTCTTCATTGTCCATAAAGAAGTTTTCCGTAAGGATGGCTGGCATTCTTGTATGTTTCAACACGTAAAAGTTTTTTTCTTTGTCTAAATCGCCATCGGAGAAATCTGTTCGCAATCTACGATTTGGAAATTCTCTTTTGAATTCTTCTCCAAAAACCGTGGCAATTTTATCACTTTTAGTACTTCCTGACGACGTATATACTTCACTTCCATGACCGCCACCTGCATTGGAATGCACACTAAGATAGAAACTGTTTCTGGAGTTGTATTTGTTCGCTCTATTGACGCGTGTTTCTAAGGTTACATCTCTATATTCTGCAGCAATATTTACATACGGAATGCGTAGTCTCGTTAAATCTTCAATAATTCCGTTGACGATAGCTCTATTAAATTCGTCTTCAAATAGTTGCGAACCATCATTCCAAATTGGCGAACGTTTTCCGGGTGTTTGGTAAGTTCCGTTGATGAGACCTCCGTGACCGTTGTCTAATAGTACTATCATAATTAAAAATTTAAAAAAATATTAAATTTGAGACTCCGCTTTTCAGCAGAGTTCCTTCAACTTACAATTTTGAGTACGCTTTCACAAGCTTCTCTAAATTGAGTTTCACTAAATAAAAAAATCCTTCTAGAATTGTATCAAAAAAAATAGTTTTATTTTAATTAATAGCATTCAAAAAGGGGAAGTACTAAAGGTATGAATTATTTGTGTATTTAAAAAAGGGTGTTTTTCCTTGTTTCTGTAGTTGCAGCATTTAAGGTATGAATCAGTCCTCTAGCAACTTTTCACATGCTGTTCTAATTTCATCAGCGTTGTCAATTTCAAACATTTTAGTAGGATTCAAAAAGTCATCTCCATATTGTTCCACAAAAGTGCCTATGAAACATTCACAAAAAATTTTGCTTTTTGAAAAGGAATGCTTTTCCAGAGAATTATACATACAATTGACCATCATCTGTTTCTGTTTTAAGGAGTTTCCATAGGCAAGGTTATATCTAACTCCTAAGAAGACAATCAAACTTAGTATGATAATAGAAATAGTTATGATAATTTTTTTCTTCATTGCTGAATAGAAGTGCTATCGCTTTTCAAATTGTCGTTGAATGTTGTAGATGATTTGCTCCAAACCATTGACTTTTATATCAAGCATTTGCTCCATTTGTTGCCCTAGTTTTCCTTTTGGAAATCCTTTTTGACGGTACCAAAGTAGATAGAATTCAGGGAGATTGACTAAGTATTTCCCTTTATATTTCCCGAAAGGCATTTTAGCATGCGCCAATTCAATGAGGAGTTTTTGTTGCGCTTCTTTACTGGGAAAGTCAGTCATGTTCTTTGTTGGATTTTCGGAATGCACGTAGTTTCTGAAGTTCTTTCGCTATCCGTTTTTGCCATTGTATTTGTCCTTCATAATCTCTTGAATAGTCCGAACCTTCATCGTATTCATGTTGCATGTTACGCAATTCTGTACTGACTTCATCGTAAATTTTTGAGAGTTCTTTTTGAATGTTTTTGGTGAATTTAGCATTTTTAATGCGCTTTCGAAGTTTCCTCGCATGTAATTCTGTAATGTCAAAATGCAATTGTTCATGCCCTAAAACGGTATCTGTGACACGTTCTTTGAGATACCACGATTTTTCTGGATAGAATTGCGCCAACACCTTCGTTGTATAGTCTATTTTATCACTATTGGAATAGGTTTTGGAAGTGTATCCGTACGTAATTCCTGAAGCTGTGATGGCAACTGCATCTGTATTATATTCAGGTTCGCCTTCAAAGTTCCCCCAATGCAGTTTTTGATTTTCCGTCCACGTAATGGTTTCTTCGTCTTGAACGAATAAAAAGATGCAAAGTATGCCTAAGAGTTTATACATTTATTTCCAATGAAATTCAACAATTTTTTCAATAGCTGGATGAAGACTGTAATGTACAGGGCAAGTATTTGCCGTGTTTTCTAGTATTTTTTTAGTTTTAGCATCCGCTTCAAAAGGCAGCTGTAGCTTGACTTCTATTTTAGAAATTCTTCTAGGGTTTGAAGCCATTGTTTTGGTCACTTCCGCCGTAGTATCATTCATATCTACGCCTAATTGTTCCGCTTTTATTCCCATAACCGTCAACATGCAACTTGCCAATCCTGTAGCAACAGTATCCGTAGGAGAGAACGCTTCTCCTTTTCCATTATTGTCTGTGGGCGCATCTGTAATGAATTCATTTCCAGACTTTATGTGTTCTGAAACTGTTCTGAGATTTCCTTTATAGGTTACTTTTGAAGTCATTTGTGTAGGTTTTACAGGTTATTTCACCTCTTTTATTTGCAATCCGTCATATTTTACAATGTAAATTCCTTTGTTGTAAAATCCTCCTAGTAATTTTTTAGTGTAGTCAAATTTATTTTCAACATAACTCGTTTCTGCTCCATTACGCACACTTTTTGCTAAGTTTTGATCGTACGCTAAACGCAGTAATACATCAAAAGTAATGTCAAATCCGCGCGTAGCAATTCTACTTGGAGAAATACCATACGCACGCTGGTACTCTTTTACAAAAATGTTGTTTAATGATGAAGGCTTATCGATGGATGGATAGTGAAAATTCAAGTTTGCCAAATGACTGTTGTAAATATTGTCATTGTTATCATAATGATCATCTCTGTCGGTGGTTAGCAACACTATTTTTCGCTTTTCACTAGTTGCATACGAGTTTAATACCGAAGTAACATTTGCTATTAATGATAAATCATCGGTTTCTAAAATTACCCAGTTTTCCTGATCTTCTTTTAACAATGGTAAGATTTTGACAGGATTGATGTAGTTTCCTTTTTCTGGATTGAAAACGGTATGACTTGGTAAGATGGATTGCAATTCAGCTTTAATCCTTGCCTTGTTTTTATCTGCTATGATGATGACGTTTTTATCTTGACCATTTTCTTTGAGGAATGCAAGCATTTTTTTTTCCAATAATTCTTTTCCAGGAATGGTTTGATATACATTTCTGTGCTTCACTTCTATACTTGAAAGTGGTGAAATCACAGGAATTCCATCTGATTTTAATTCGGAAGCTACAATTTCTAAGTTTGAATCAATGATAGGGCCAATAACTGCATGTATATCTGAAAAATCATTATCGGCAACAACTTTTCGTGTTGCTGCTTTATTACCCTGATTGTCAAGTATTTTTACGTTTACAGAAAATCCAAGTTGTTTCATGGAATCTAACGCCATTAAAGAACCTGTGTAAAATTCGGTTGCATATCCTACTAATCGATCGTTTTTGAGTTTTTCTTTGGTTTGACTTACCGAATCCATGTTCATTTCGTTCAATTTGAACGGCAACATAATGACAATGTTTGATATATTATCGGTACTTGCATTCTCCAAAAAGTTAAATGTATCTACAATAACAGCGTCTACAATTTCTAAGCTTTCTGTTTTCGCTACTGGTAATTTTAAGACCATTCCCGCTTTTAAACCATCTTTTAATGCAGGATTTAGTAAAATCAGTTCATCTTCTGAAACCCCTAACTTTCGCGTAAGTGTATACATGGTTTGTTTTGGTTTCACATCGTAAAACACATATTTTTCAGTCGTAGCCACTTGTGGTTTTTCTGCTCGAATTGGCAATTTTATTTCCTGGCCAATTTTTAATCCATCTTTGATTTCCGGATTGATAGCTTCCAATTCTTCAATGGTCAATCCGTAACTATGCGCAATTCCCCATTTGGTTTCTTTTGCTTTTACAATATAGGTTTCAGAAGTAGCTTCTTCCGTTTTTGTTCCTTCTTCATCTTTACCTGAGTCAGTTTCAACAACTGCTGCTGTTTTTGTTTTGTACACTGGAATTGCAATACGATCGCCTTTTTTTAAACCTTCTTTGGCAACTTCTTCATTGAATTTTTTAATATCATCCACCGTAATATTGTACTTTTTAGCAATACCAAATAAGGTTTCTTTTCTTTTAACTTTATGATTGATGAATGTGACAGAGGCATCTTTGGAAATCTTAACCGCTTTTGAAGGAATGACCAAGACATTATTTCGGCGAATACCGCGTCTGGCTTCCGGATTTAATTTGATAATATCATCAGCACTTATATTATATTGTTCCGCAATACTTTCTACAGTTTCACCTCTAACTACTGTATGACTTTTGTATTGTTGAGCTGTTGCAGAACAACCTGTCAATAATATCATTAAAAAAAATACAAACACCTTTTTCATTCTCCACATTATTATGTTAATTATTCCCATTCAATGGTAGCTGGCGGTTTTGAGCTAATGTCATATACTACTCTATTAACGCCTTTTACTTTATTTATTATATCGTTCGATACTTTTTGTAAAAATTTATAAGGTAAATCTACCCAATCCGCAGTCATTCCATCGGTACTTTCCACCGCGCGTAATGCAACTACTTTTTCGTACGTTCGCTCATCTCCCATCACTCCTACTGAGTTTACAGGTAATAATATGGCACCTGCTTGCCATACTTTATCATATAAATCCCATTGTCTTAATCCGTCAATAAAAACAGCATCAACTTCTTGTAATATACGAACTTTTTCAGCAGTGATATCTCCCAATATTCTGATCGCCAATCCTGGCCCTGGAAATGGATGACGACCTAATAATTCTTTATCCATTCCCATAGAAGCACCAACTCTTCGCACTTCATCTTTGAATAATGCTTTTAACGGCTCTACAATTTTCAATTTCATAAAATCGGGTAAACCGCCTACATTGTGATGACTTTTTATCGTTGCACTTGGACCACCTGTAGCACTTACACTTTCAATAACATCAGGATAAATGGTTCCTTGTGCCAACCAAGTAACATTTTGTATTTGGTGTGCTTCATCATCAAACACTTCAATAAATACACGGCCAATGGCTTTTCGTTTTTCTTCTGGTTCACTCAATCCTGCTAGTGCATCCAAAAAACGTGCCGAAGCATCGACTCCTTTTACGTTGAGTCCCATACCTTCGTATTGTTCAAGGACACTTGTAAACTCGTTTTTACGCAATAATCCGTTATTTACGAAGATGCAATATAAATTTTCGCCGATAGCTTTGTGTAATAACATGGCTGCAACACTTGAATCTACGCCGCCAGATAAACCAAGAACAACTTTGTCATTTCCTAGTTTACTTTTGAGTTCATCAACGGTTTCACTTACAAATGCATTTGGTGTCCAATCGGGGTTTACATTAGCAATATGTACTAAGAAATTTTCTAGCAATTGTTTTCCGTCCGAAGAATGATATACTTCTGGATGAAACTGAATCGCATACGTGTTTTCTCCTTCTATTTTGTACGCCGCATTTTTAACATCGTGTGTGCTTGCTAAGAGTTTTCCGTTGGTTGGTAAACTTTTGATAGTGTCACTGTGACTCATCCATACTTGACTTCCTTCTGAAATACCTTCTAAAAAAGGTTCGTTTTCTTGTATAAAATTCAAATTTGCACGTCCGTATTCGCGCGTGTTCGATTCGGCAACTTCACCACCAGAAAAGTGTGCTAAGTATTGCGCACCGTAACAAACACCAAGCAATGGTTTTTTGCCACGAATAGCTGTTAAATCTGGATGAAAAGCATCATCAGAACGTACAGACATTGGACTTCCCGAAAGAATGACTGCTTTGTACTCGGCTACGTTTGTTGGAATTTTGTTGAATGGAAATATTTCGGAATAGATGTTCAGTTCTCGAACTCTGCGCGCAATGAGTTGTGTGTATTGCGATCCGAAGTCTACTATTAATACCTTGTCGTGTTGCATACGCAAAAGTAGTATTTAGATTTTAGAATTTCGAGTTCAGATTTAAGATTTTTCTTGAAAGTTTTCACAGTGAATTGTTAATACTTTTTAATTCAATGATCTTTTGAAAAAAAAGCTGCAATTCGCAGGTATGAATCTTCTTTTTTAGATTTTTTTTACCGTTAACACTTACAATTCCAATACTAAAAACTCTCCCGATAACGGTTGTAAATGTTTTACCAACGTTGGAATTAGGTTTTCGCCGTGTTCTAAGTACAATTCGGAGAAATTTAATCTTCGTTCTTGTAAAGAGTTGCTTGGAAATAAAAGTTCTAGCAATTCTGTGCTTCTGGAAACTTTGTCTTTTAGACCTCTTTTTTGTGCTTTTAACAAGCGTTTTTCAAGATGCGCTAATCCTTTGAGTTGCTTTTTTTCTTGTGCTGCAACGGCACCAATAAACGATTGATCGGTTTGCTCGGCAAGTTTGTACAAATCTTTAAATTGTTGTTGCAAGTGTTCTTTTTGCGATGTAAAATCAATTTTGATATCGCTGAGTTCTTTTACTTTTTTGTTGACAAAAGCATCACGTTTTAGGAATAAATCACGATTTGTGATATTTAGCTTTTCCATCTTTTCCGATTGCTTTTCGGTTTTTACCACGACAGAATTCCGCAATAATAACATTGGAAAGGTCACGTTTACCGCTTCAAAGTATGATTTTAATTCGAACCAATATGCCAGTTCGCCACCGCCGCCAATGTAACAAAGGTTTGGCAAAATGATTTCTTGATATAATGGTCGTAATAGTGCATTTGGAGAGAAACGGGCTGGAAACTCGTGGACTTCTTGTTTGATTTGATCCTTGTTCCATCTCACGGAAGTGTTATTCACCGTAAAAACACCATTTTTTTCAATGATCCGCTCGCGAATTCCTTCTGTAATATAGAATAGATTTATTTCCCGCGGATTGACCTGAATTTTATACGAATCATTAATTTCTGTTAGTTTGTGAGTCGTTTCAAGCACTTTTTTGTGTGCTGTTTGCTGAAATAATTCGTTTTCTACAAACGGAATAAATAGTTGTTTTAACGCTTTGTCGTTTCCATCTATAATGACCAAACCGTATTCTTTGAATAATTCGTTGGCAATGTACCTTGTTGCGTCTGCTAGATTGTCGTGTTTTAAATATCCATCTTCAAATAAAAATTGTAAATATTTAGCGTTGTTGCTGTTGCCTAATTTCTTTGAGAATTCTTCAAATACTTCTTGCAAACCTTCGGTTGAAAGTTCGCCAACTGCGCCACTTGCTTCGCGATTCCAGTTCATTTTTTTGCCTTTGTAATTGAAATACCGAATTTCATCAAAATCATGATCTTCCGAAGCCATCCAATAGATGGGTACAAATTCATAGTTTGGATGTTTCTCTTTTAAAGTCGCAGCAAGATTTATGGTCGAAATTATTTTGTATAAAAAGTATAATGGCCCCGTAAATAGGTTTAATTGATGCCCTGTAGTAATGGTAAACGTATTTTCTGTTGCTAGTTTTTGAATGTTTTCTAACGTAGTTTCTGAAGCTTTTACGCCATTGTATTGTGCTTGCAAAGCCTTTACTAAAATAGCTCTTTGTGAAACATCTGCTAAGCTAGATTGTTGTTTTTCTTTGATTTGCGCTTCAAAATTTTCTAGTTTTGGAAAGCGATTGTAAAATGGTGCTAACGTTGATTTTTCAGCTAAGTAATCGCACATTAACGGAGAAAAATATCCAGTTTCACTATAGGGAATACATTCGGTTGGCATAGTTGTTCGTTGGGATTTTAAAGTTGCTAAGATACCATTATTTGAAATGTGATTTTCTCAAAGTTTCGTTAAGATATTCTTTTTCAAATTTATTTAGTTAGCTTTGATGTTTATCTAACTTAGCATTCATAATGAGACGACATCTTTTCACTTTACTTTCATTTTTCTTATTTTCAATTTCAGCTTTTGCGCAAACCATTCAATCGCCATCCGAGTTTTTAGGCTATGAATTGGGAACGCGCTTTACCAATCATTATCAAGTGGTTGATTATTATCAGTATTTAGCAAACGCTTCTGATATGATTCAACTCCAAGAATATGGCAAAACCAATGAGCAACGTTTGTTGCAAGTTGCTTACGTTTCAACTCCTGAAAATTTAGGGAATTTAGAAAACATCCGAAAGAATCATTTAGCGAATGCTGGTATTGGCACTGCTTCAACTACTGCAAATAAAGCCGTTGTTTGGTTAAGTTATAATGTGCACGGAAACGAATCGTCGAGTACGGAAGCTTCTATGCAAACTACCTACGAGTTGATTACGCAAAAGAAAGCTTGGCTGCAAAATACCGTGGTGATTATAGATCCGTGTATCAATCCTGATGGACGCGACAGATATGTAAATTGGTACAATCAAGTGGCAAGTTTTCCATATAATTCCAATCAGAAAGCAAAAGAACACGACGAACCTTGGCCAGGCGGAAGACCAAATCATTATTTGTTTGATTTAAACAGAGATTGGGCTTGGGCAACGCAAGTAGAAACGCGTCAACGTTTGAAAGTATATAATACATGGTTGCCACATATTCATGTCGATTTTCACGAACAAGGAATTAATGAACCGTATTATTTTGCACCTGCCGCAGAACCGTTTCATGAAGTAATTACCGAGTGGCAACGTGATTTTCAAACGCAAATTGGAAAAAATCATGCGGGCTATTTTGATACAGAAGGTTGGTTGTATTTTACTAGAGAACGTTTTGATTTGTTTTATCCAAGTTACGGAGATACGTATCCAACGTTTAATGGCGCCATTGGAATGACCTACGAGCAAGCTGGTCATGGACGCGCTGGCTTGGGAATTACCACAGATGAAGGCGATTTATTGAGTTTGAAAGATCGAATAGCACATCACCATACGACTGGATTATCAACAGTTGAAATTTCTTCAAAGAACGCCGACAAGTTGAATTCGGAGTTTAAAAAATATTTTAGCAAGAATGATTTTGAATATAAAAGTTATGTGTTAGAAGGAAATGAAGATAGAATCAACAAATTGGCAGAACTTTTAGACAGACACGAAATTAAATACGGTTTTACATCGAATACATCTGTAAAAGGATTTGATTACGAAAGCGGCGCGCAGAAATCAACTAGAGTCACGCACGGACTTGTGGTAAGCACAAATCAGCCAAAAGCAAAAATGGTCAAAGTATTGTTTGAACCCAATGCAAAGTTGAGCGATTCACTTACGTATGATATTACGGCATGGAGTATTCCGTATGCGTATGGTTTGAATACGGTAGCTTCAAAAACGATCGTCACACCAGATGCGCCAAATAAATCTTTTATTCAAAATACTTCTAACGAAAACGCGACTGCGTATGTTGCACGCTGGAATACGGTAAAAGATGCTGCTTTTTTAAGTCAGTTATTACAACAAGGAATTCGCGTGCGATTTACAGAGAAACCGTTTGTTTCTGTTGGAAACACGTATGATCGCGGTTCGTTAATTATCACGCGAAGCGATAATAAAAATGTTGAAGACCTTCATAAGAAAGTAACAGATTTAGCAAATACAAGTGAAATAACACTTTCAAGTCTTACTTCTGGATTTTCAACAAATGGCGTTGATTTAGGTTCGCCTGATGTAAAAGAAATTAAAATGCCGAAAGTCGCTGTGATGTCTGGAAAAGTAACAAACTCGTTAGGTTTTGGAGAGCTTTGGTACTTTTTTGAGCAAGAATTGAAGTTTCCGGTAACGAATATCAATTCAGATAATTTTTCAGTAAATACCTTGAGTTCATTCGATATTATAGTATTGTCAAATGGTAATTATAAATCGTTGATGGATAAAGACCAATTGAAAGCTTTAAAAAACTGGGTTTCCAGAGGCGGAAAAGTAATCGCAATTGGAAGTTCATTAAATACATTCGCTGGAAAAGAAGGATTTGGGTTGACAAAAAAAGAAAAGAGTAAGGACGGTAACGCTAAAAAGGATCTCATTTCGTATGCAAAAACAGAGCGCGAACGTGTTTCTGATTATATTACAGGTGCCATTTTTAAAACAAAAGTAGACAATACACATCCATTGGCTTTTGGATATGGTGAATCGTATTTCACGTTAAAATTAGGAAGTAATGCGTATAACTATTTAGATAAAGGCTTCACGGTTTCTTATTTAGAAGATACCAAAGCCGTTTCAGGTTTCACTGGACATAGAGCTGCAAAAGAAATCCAAAATACCTTAGTTTTTGGAGAATTTAGAATCGGGAAAGGAAGCATGATTTATATGGTAGACAACCCGATGTTTAGAGCTTTTTGGGAAAATGGAAAGTTGTTTTTCGCGAATGCTATTTTCTTAGTGAATACTAATACTTCTGAACTTTAAATTAGATCGCTTCGCTTTTAGACCGCTTTGCTGATAGATGTTAGACCGCGCTGATGCGCTGTTAGAACGTGCTTGCGCACTTTTGAAATGCTTTGCGTGTTTGTTGATTTGTCTTTTCGAGTGTTTTTTAGAATGAAATAAAGAAAATTGCATTTCGATAAACTCAGTGAAACTATCGAGAAGTATTATGAAAACCCTATACGCACCACAAAAACTGAAAACTAAGAAACCGGTTCCGCATACAAATCAAAGTCTGCTGCTTCTGTGATTTTTACGTTTACGAATTCGCCTTGTTTTACGTAGAATTTTGCTGCATCGATTAGCACTTCGTTGTCAACATCTGGAGAGTCAAATTCGGTACGACCGACAAAATAGTTTCCTTCTTTTCTGTCAATGATACATTTAAAGGTTTCTCCAATTTTTTGTTGATTCAATTCCCAAGAAATTTGTGATTGAATTTCCATAATTTGATTCGCACGATCTTGTTTCACCTCTTCTGGCACATCGTCTTCTAACTTGTACGCATGTGTATTTTCTTCGTGAGAATAGGTAAAACAACCCAAACGTTCAAAACGCA
>CAYGPQ010000069.1:0-24619 GCA_964351775.1 uncultured Kordia sp.
TGAGTAAAATAAATTTTTCGTGAGTAGTTCTTTGTGTTTTCAAGGAAAAATATATTTTAATTTCATTCGGTTTGCTATTTGGAAACTGAGCGGAGTCGAAGTTTCAATATAAACTTGCGGCTTTTTTTAGAACTTCTATTAAAACATCATGGTCAATATCTTCCACAGTTGTATAACGCAATGAAGCCATTATTTTTCTTTTTTCAGTAACTAAATGCTCACTGTGAATGAGAATTTGTTTGCCTTTTACAATACCAACATCTACATATTGTTTTTTGTGACTTGCATTGAAGTAGCAGAATGGTTTTCCTTTGAGATAATAAAACGGAATTCTGTATTTATATTTTAATTCAATTTCTGGAAATAGATGTTCAAAGACAACTTGCAATTGTAGTAAAATAGATTTGTACGGTTCTGGCTGTTTTAAGATGTATTCGGCTGCTGGATTCATACTGTACTTTAAAATTCTAAGATACATTATATTTTGAAGTTTTTGAGCATAAAAAAAGAGCTTACCTATTGTAAACTCTTTTGAAATATGGTGGTTTTAATGTGTTAACATCCTATTTCGCTTACTCCACAACCACGTCTAGTTCCGCCGTCAGTTGTTCCGGTACAATAATTAGTTTGATCTGTTCTTGTGGTAGGAGGTGGACATGTATTGTCTATAGCAGTCGTTGGGTTGTCTGTGACGCATGCCTCTGTTAAACACATATATCCATCTTTACTCACAACGCGCGTATCTACATTTTGCAATGTTCCTCCTTTAAGGTTTAACATCGAATTAAATGATACGACAGTCGTTTTTTGAAATTGTAATTTGGAGGTGAATTCTTTTTTCTTCATAATGCTTTTGGTTTATTAAGTTATCTTCAAATATAAAACCACACTTGTTATTTTCAGTAAAATGTATCTAGAAATTCATAAATCCCGAGCGCAAAATAGGCTACTCAATGTTCTGATTATCAAGGTTTTTTATGAAATATGACGGATATAAACCTGTCTTGTTTTTAAAAGCTCTCGAAAACGATTCAGAACGGTTAAACCCTATTTCTTGTGCAATAGAATCTATGGTATAGGAACGGAATTTTTTATCATTCTTTAATCGTTTAATGGCATAATTGACACGCAAATCAGTAATGTATGCAGTAAATGATTTCCCTTTGTGAGCGTTTACTAATTTTGATAAATAAGAAGTATTTGTTTTTAATTTTTTGGCTACTTCATTCAAGCTACTGTGTTTACTTAAGTATGATTCTTTCGCTTCAAAGCTTTGTAACTTTTTCAACAATCGTTCTTTCGTTTCATCGATGATTTCGACTTCTTTCGCGTCCGTTTCTTTGACTCCGTTTTCTGTTAGTTGCTTAATTTCTTTCTTGGTTGCTTTTGCTACTTGGTCAACTTTTTCTAAAATTTCTTCTTTCTCTTCTTCAAGGTTTTTGAGAATGGCTGTAAACTTACGTTGATTGTCTTTTTCGCGTCTTTTATAAAAAGAGATCAATCCTATAACAACAATAACGGCTAACAAAATACTGACGTATAAAACTGTTTTTGTTTTTTTCGAAGTTTTCTCAGCTTTATTTAACTCTTCTTTTAATGCTTGACGGTCATACTTTTTTATGATGTCAACACCTATTTCATTTTGTTGCTTATCATTCCTGTTATAAACCTCGTTTGCTTTTTCAAAATAATATAAACTCTTTTTGGTATCAATCGCTTTATAAGATTTCCCTAAATATTTATACATATCTTCCAAACTAAAGAAATTTGTGTTTTTCTTTTGCTCTTCTGCTTCAATTATTTCTAAAATATCAATCGCTTTTTTATAATTACCATTGTGATAATACAACTTCGCTAGATTCAGATTTATAAAAGGAAGCTGTGATCGTGCACTTTCCATTTCATACGCTTTTTTCCATGCTTCATCTAATAATTCTGATGCTTTAGTATAATTTCCCAGCGCAATATTTGTTTCACCTAAGTAATTATATAAATATGCTTTTGCATCTTCATCTTTATTAAGATTGCTTAGTTCAATGCCTTTATGACCATAGTATAATGCTTTTTTATATTCTTCTGCACGCATAGAAGATTTTGTAAGTGCTATATACAAACTGATCTCTAGTCCTTTGAATTTTCCTTTATGATCTTTTTCCAGAATTTTCAGCGTAGCTTCCAACAAATCAATAGCGCCTTTATTATCACCTACCTCAATTTTCAACAATGCAATATTTTTAGATATCGCTAATTTTTGTCCGATGTATTTTTCTTCTTTTAAATATTTTATGGCATTCAAATAACTTTCCATAGATTCCCTATACTTACCATAATAGTAATAGAAATCCCCTTGAAACATATAATTAGCCAACAATAAATCCGGATTGTTAAGAATTTTTGCTATTCCAGTAGCTTTATTAACATAGCCAATAGACGCTTTAAAATTAGTTTTATCATTTTCCCATTCAGCCAAGCCAATATATCCCCAAAACTGTGCTTCCAAATTTTCAGAAGGCAGCATATTTGTTTTTATATGGTCAACACCTAGCATTGATTTGATAGAATCTTGTGTGTATTGTTGGGCAAAGAGACGCGCAAATTCTTTAGGTGCTAATTCCTGTAAAGATGCTGCAAATGCTTCCTTATTAAATTTTGGAATAGAATCTTGTAAAGTAGTATTTGCAAAAGCGTGTTGACTAATAGTATAAAAAAGAATAAGTAGTAAAATTGTCAAGGGTTTTTGGAGGCGCATATACGGTTTCTTTGGTAATAATATATTTTGGGGTAGGTGTTTATTCAAAAATAAGGGTTTTCGAGTAATTTTTGTATGGTTTCTGACGCTATTTTCGACAAGTTGTTTTAGGGTTCCTTGAGAAAGTCATATTTAAAAATGCCCCAAACTTGTAAAAGAACTTTTTATAAAAATGGTATAAAAGAAAAGAAGCGCTTCAAAATAACATTGAAGCGCTTCTTTTTATAATTTTATGAGTGAATGTCTAGCAGTCTCTAGCTCCGGAATTGTTTATAATTGTTATTCCAGTTACACTTGGACATTCATCAAAGCCACAAGACTCTACATTCATAGTAATTGTACAAGTAAATTCGTCTGTGAGTGTACAATCAGGCCCTTCTGTAAGAGCACACAAAACTATAGATCCAACTGGATCGTCTCCTCCTTTTATGTTGTTTAATTTTGAAATACTAACTTTATTCATTTCCAATTTCAGTCTTCTTTGTTTTTTCATGCGTACTTTTTTAGTTATTACACTTAGGGATTTGAGTAGTTTTTCTAAACACATCGATTGGTATCAACTTGTGTATTGTAGCCAACTACTGCCTATTAAATTTTATTTGTTTGAATTTTTTTTCAAGTTATTTAATAGAATATAAAGGATATAATCTAGTTTTTCTCCTTACCTATTTTTAAAGATGAATATCTAGCAGTCTCTAGCTTCGGAATTGTTTATAATTGTTAATCCAGTTTGACAATCAAGGATACAAGAAAATCCATTTATGCTGAGTATACAAGGGAAATCTACTGACTCAATAGGATCGCCGGCTCCTTTTATGTTATTTAATTTTGAAACACTTACTTTGTTTACTTCTAATTTTAATTTTCTTTGTTTTTTCATATGTACATTTTTAATTATTTTAGGGGTTTGAGTAGTTCATCTACAACATATCTATTTACGAAATGCAGCACACTACTTCATGTTAATTTTTTGTTTTGTTTGATTTTTTTTGAACGATAAAGGGTGGTTTTTTAACACGCTCCTACTGATTGATTTATAATTGTAACTCCAGTTCTAATTGTACATTCAAAATTAGCACAAGACGTTAGCTCCATGGTAAATTCACAAGTAAATGGTTCTGTGGAAATTGCACATATATTTACAGAACCAATAGGTCCTCCAGCTCCTTTAATGTTGTTCAATTTTGAAACACTTACTTTATTCATTTCCAACTTCAATCTTCTTTGCTTTTTCATATCTACTTTTTTTAATTGTTAAATTTGGGGTTTGAAGTAGCTTACTGCAATACATCGCTTGGTATCGATTTAAACATTGTAGTGTGCTACAACATCCCAAACTTTGTTTGTTTTAATGTTGTTTCAAATATAATAGAAAATGAAGTTGAGTGTTAAAATAGCTAGTCGTGATTTATAAATGACGACTATCAAGCATCCTTAATTTGCTGTTTTTCAAGTTCTTTGATGAAATAAGAAGGATACAATCCTGTTTTTACCTTGAATGCTTTTGAAAATGACTCTGATCGTTTGAAGCCAATTTCTTGTGCAATAGCACCAATGGTAAAGGACCTAAATTTACGATCGTGAGACAATCGCTCAATAGCGTAATCAACACGTAAATCGGTAATATATGCAGTAAACGATTTTTCTTTGTGTGTATTGATTACCTTGGATAAATAGGTGGTATTTGTTTGAATTTTTTTAGCAACTTCTACCAACGTACTTTCGTTGCTTAAAAATTTTTCTTTATGTTCAAATTCAGCTAGCTTTTTTAAAATTTCTGCATCTTTATCATCAATTTCAGCAGCTTCTGTGTCCGTTTCAATTTGAGCAACATTGTCTTGCAGAATTTCTCGTTTTTCTGAAGTTGTTTCTTTTAAATTTGAAGCTTCTTTTTCCTGCTGTAATTTTTGTTGACGAAGTTTTTCTTGCTGCCTTTTTTCCTGTAATTGATGCATTAGAACACTAAAACGCTCTTTATTTTTCTGTTGTTGTTTTCTGTTGAATACCACCAAACCAATGATAACAAAAAGTAATAATCCAATTCCTGTATAATAATAATATTTGGTACGTTTTGCTTTTGCGATTAATGTCTCTATTTCTTCTTTTAGTTTAGGTAAGTCAAATTTCTTAACAATATTGGTACTGATTTCTTGTCGCTTTTTATCATTTTCGCGATCTATGTTGTCTACTTTATCATAGTATTTTAAACCTAGTTCACTATTTCCAAGTTCTTTATACGACTTTGCTAAATAATAATAGAGTTCTTGTATACTTAAGAATTTAGCCTCATACGCTTCAACAAGTGCTTCTCCTTCTGACAATTCGGCAATAGCTTTTTCATATTTCCCTTCAAAAAAGTATGTTTTCCCCCAGTATAATTTCATAAAGAGATTGAAGTTTTTGTCGGTATCCAATTCTTTCATAAGGTCTTCAGCTTCCTTAAAATAGCGATACGCTTCGTCAAATTTTCCTGTATTCGAAGCAATATCACCTAAACCGGAGAGTAAATATGCTTTAAATCGAAGCTCATTAAGTTGTTCACTTAGCACTATTCCTTTAGTACAATATTTGGCAGCTTTGTCGTATTCTTTAATATTGATATAGGCTTTGGTCAACCCTAAGTAAATTTCAAGTTCTGAACGTTGATAGTCTTTGTCTTTATTTTCTTGGATAATTTTTAAGTTTTCATGATATAAATCAATTGCGCCTAAATTATCTTCTGCCTGAATTCTAATGAGTACAATATTATATGATACTGATAATTGCCGCCCAATATTATTTTGTTTTCTTGCTATATCATACGCTTTTAAAAATTCGTCGAGTGCTTCATTATTTTTTACCAAGTGAAACAGAGAAGCTCCTTTTCGTAGATGACCAAGGTATAATAGATTATTATCCTTTAAACTATCAGCAATAACGATTCCTTTATCCGCAATAGCGATTGCTTTATTGCTATTTCCTATTTTTTCTTCCCATAACGCAATTGTCAAATACGAATCAGCTACAACCGTTTTATTATCAACATTTAAAAAATTATTTTTTAGATACTTTATAATTACTGACGACTTTAGCGAATCAACATTATAATTTTTATAAAAGACATCCATAATATCATCAAAAGATTTCTCTTCTAACGATTTTTCAAAAGCAGTAATGTCTATTTGTGAAATTGTATCTTTATCTTGAGCAAGAACGCTAATTGTAAAGCAATACACAGACATGCACAAGAACTGCATGCCAATTTTTTTGAAAGAATAAGTCAACATAAATAGGTTTTCTAGGAATTTAATTTTGTGGGAATACTCAAAAATAAAAAAAATATATTTTATAAAAGTATGTTTATTTTTATAATTGTGTTTTAAATTTGTTCATAAGAAGGTAAAATTTGTGACTGATTTTTAGTTTCTATTTTTTTTACTTAAAATCGAAACGATCATTTTGGAATAGTAAATACAAATGTTGCACCGTTTCCTTCAGAACTTTCTACGTAAATTTTGCCTTCACTGCGTTCAATGATTTTTTTTACCAACGCCAAACCAACGCCAATGGCTTCCACCTTTGAATCTACTTGTAGTTTTTGAAATAATTCAAAGATTTTTTTATGGTATTTTTCATGAATTCCTGGGCCATTATCCTTCACAGAAAACCTATGTTCAGTTTTGTTCGCTTTGTAATCAATGTAAATTTCTACCAACTCTTTATCGGTATGTTTAATGGCATTCTGAATTAAGTTTTCAAATACTTGCACTAATTTTGATTCGCTAAAGATGATTCGAGGTAACTTTTTTTCAAGTGTAATAGTGATATTTTCACGCGTATTTTTGCTAATAATTCGCTTTACTAAGGTCTGTACATTCACTTCTTTTCCTTCTTTATCAACATCCATTTGCAAGGAATAATTCAGAATTCCTTCCACTAACAAGTCCATTTGTCGTACTTGTTGTTTAATTTGTTGTAAACTTTCTTTAGCTGCGCCATAAAATTGTTCGTCTTCGTCTTCTCCAAGCCAATCTGTTAAGGTGTAAATATTTCGCAAGGGACGTTTTAAATCGTGTGAAACCACATACGCAAACTCTTCTAAATCTTTATTTTTTTCCAGCAACTCTTTGGCTCTATTTTCCAAATCGACAGTGCGTTTTTGCACCGTATCTTCCAGATTGATATTCATGCTTTTTAATTTTTTTTGATAGCGAATAAATCCGTTCATAATTAAAAAGGAAAATACAAAAATCACAAATAACGATAGTAAAATAGAACTTTCTGCAATACTATCTAAATTGGAAAAATATACATAATAGGATAAATGTAACGCTTGCGAAGTACTGTAAATCAGAACTAAAACTCGATTACTCAATAACAATACAGAACCAAATATGAAGACATAAGAAACTAGCAAACAATCCAATGAAAAGTTATTCAAATGAGTCGCATAGGTTAAATAATGCTGAAATGCCATGGTTGATGCAAAGACAAACCATCCATAATGTTGTAAAATGAATTTGTTTTTAAAATTGGGTAAAACCCCCGCAATTAAAAAGAGTATTGCAAAGATGATATTTCCATAAAAAGGCAAGATAATAGCTGGATTGTAATATTTCATAATCTCCAGATATACAAACGTACTCGGCGCACCAAGACATAGCGTAATACTGCTATTCCTGATTTCAAAAGGCTCTAGCCTTCCAAGGTTTTTAAATACGTTTCTGTTCATATTGAAATTATGGAGCTTTATACCGCTTCCGCAGGAATGGTAAAAACAAATGTTGTTCCTTTACCTAGTTCACTTTCGACACGAATATTTCCACCGTTTCGTTCAATGATTTTCTTTACCAATGCCAAGCCGATTCCGATAGAATCTATTTCTGTATTTACTTGAAGTCTTTGGAATAATTCAAAGATTTTTTTGTGATATTTCTTTTCAATTCCGGGTCCGTTGTCTTGTATCGAGAATTGATGTCCTGATGTTGTTTTTTTATACCCAATGTGAATTTCCACCAATTCTTTATCATTGTGTTTAATGGCATTCTGAATTAAATTCTGAAATACTTGTAACAATTGCGATTCATTAAATGAAACTCTTGGCAAACGATCTTCAAGTGTGATGGTAACCAATTCATTAGAATTTACCGTAATAATACGAGTCACTAACGATTGCGCATCCACATTATTAATGATTTGTTCTTTATCCATTTGTAAAGAATAATTCAAAATTCCTTCTACCAACAAATCCATTTGTGTTACTTGCTCTTTAATGAGTCGTAAACTCTGATTGGCTTCTTCGTTAAATTCATACTCATCATCATCAGTGAGCCAATCTGTCAACGTATAAATATTACGCAACGGGCGTTTTAAATCGTGTGAAACTACATAGGCAAACTCTTCTAAATCTTTATTCTTCCGGAGCAATTCTTTCGCTCTATTTTCCAAATCGAGTGTACGTTCTTGAATTCTATTTTCCAACTCTACATTGATAGCTTCTAAGTTTCTTCGATACCGAATTAAACCATTCATCACCAAAAAAGAAAATATAAAAATAGTACTCATCGATACGAGAATTGCACTTTCTGAGATTCGATCTAAGTCAGAATAATATACCCGATACCCCAAATGAAGCAACTGTGAAGCACTAAAAATAATGACGAGTAAACGATTGCTCAATAGCAATACAGATCCAAAAATAAAGACATACGTTACTAACAAATAATCTAAGGAGAAGCTGTTGAGTGCTGTAGTATACGTGAGATAATATTGAAAAATCATCAAACTGATAAACGTAATCCAACCATAATTTTCATTCAGAAACTTACTTTTGAAATACGGAATCAATCCAACGAGCACAAATAACAACGAAAAAACAATCTCTCCACGGTATGGAATCATGAGACCTGGGTTGTAATACAACATGATCTGCACATAAAGATAAGTACATGGACCTGCAAGCGCAAACGTAAAACTGCTGTTCTTGACTTCAAAAGGTTCTAATTGTCCAATATCTTTAAGATATTTTAAAACTTTATTCAACGAGTTGATTTTAGATTAAGATTTTAAAGTTATGGAAATGATTCTAAATAACTAGTATCTAAAAAACTATTTTTACTTGTGCATGTCATACTTTTTATTTTACTTTGTAATTCAAAGTACTTTACTATGACATCATCAGACTATTTAAAGGATATTAGAGAGATTAAAGATCTCATGAATAAATCCTCTCGGTTTATTTCATTAAGTGGACTTTCGGGAATTATGGCAGGAATTTACGCCCTTATCGGCGCTTGGTTTGCACAACAAGAGTTACTGAAAGTGTATGAACTAAAAAGTCCCAATTATGAAAATGGAGGCTACAGAAGTGCTGCTGATGTTACCACAAACTTATTTATCATTGCTATTGTTGTTGTGCTGCTTGCACTGATCACAGGAATCGTTTTAACACGACGAAAGGCACGGAAAAATGGGGAGAAAATGTTTGATAAGTCTGCCATCAAGCTATTAATCAACTTTTTGATTCCGTTGGTAACTGGTGGAATTTTCGCTTTAATCATTCTGCAAAAAGGATTGGTTGGACTCATTGCGCCTATCACACTTATTTTTTACGGATTGGCTTGTGTGAACGCAAGTAAATTTACACTCGGACATGTTAAATATTTAGGATTCGCAAACATCATTTTAGGGTTGATTGCCACACAATATGTAGGCTATGGTTTGTATTTTTGGGCAGTTGGTTTTGGTGTGTTTCACATCATTTATGGCGGATTAATGTATTTTTTAATTGAACGAACCTCTAACTAATCATTTTGGGCATTATCACAAATATTAATAAAGCTTTTGATCACCGAATTCGTTTGGGCATTATGTCGATTTTGATGGTGAACGAGTTTGCCGATTTTAATATGCTTAAAGAATTGCTATCCATTACGGATGGAAACTTGGCGAGTCACGCAAAAGCCTTGGAAAAGGTAGCATATATAAAGGTTGAAAAACAATTTATCGGGAGAAAACCCAATACGCGTTACAGTGCAACACCTTTGGGAAGACTGGAATTTAAAAAACATATTGAAGCCTTAGAACAATTAATTAAAAAAAGCGAATAATCTTAAATACATCACACATACTAATTCACTACAAACACTTACTAAATGAACTCAAATAATCAACTAAAAAACACGGTATTTTGTACAAAAGAAACCACTAGGCTTTACTCCTAGCAATTATAAAACACTATTTTTTTATCAATCAACTTTGAATTTCAAAGTACTTTAAAAACAAACCGAAATGGAAACACATCAAACAGAAAAAAACAACAGCAACAAGTTCTTAACTTGGTTCAAAACCTCTATCGCAGCGCGCATGCTGATGATGGGTGCCTTAATTTTATTACTTATGATTCCGCTTAGACTGGTTCAAGAATTGATTCTAGAACGTGAAATCAGGCAACAAAGCGTTGTTAATGAATTGAGTGACAAATGGGGAAATGAAATTCTACTCTATGGACCCATTTTAAAAGTTCCGTATAAAACCTACGAGGAAACGTTGAAATATAGTGAAGAAACGAAGGAAACGTTTAAAGAACAACGTACGATTGTAAAGTATGCTTATTTTTTCCCTAATACACTTGATATCAATGCAGATGCAAAAACGTTTATCAAAGATCGAGGGATCTTTAAAACCGCTGTATTTACATCTGAAATTGCCGCTTCAGGAAGTTTTGAAATGCCTGATTTTTCATCAAAGTCGATTGCAGATGAGGATATTATTTGGGAAAAAGCAACTTTGCTGATAAAATCTACCAACTTGAAAGGTTTGAAAAGTGAAGTCGAGCTAAATTTAAACGGAAATGCGTACAAATTTGAAACCAATTTTAACTCCACACCGAATGCTCCACAACAATTGGAAGAACTCGAAAGTTCATTGATTGCGCTGGCTGATATTCCAAAAACCACCGATCGTGCGTTCAATTTTAAGCTTACCTATAATGGAAGTAACAGTATTAAATTTGTTCCTATTGGAAAATTGACCAATGCAAAAATGATTTCTGATTGGAAACATCCAAGTCATCAAGGAAATTTTATCACACAAAACGAACGCGAAATAGAGAATGGCGGATTTGAAGCTGATTGGAAGATTTTAAACACAAATCGTTCCTTCTCACAACAGTATTTTAAAGTATTGCCAAATTTATCTCAATATGCGTTTGGAACAAAATTCATTACTCCGATAGACGAATATCAACAGAGTGAACGCGCAGCAAAGTATGGTTTTTTAGTCATCGGATTGACGTTTTTAGTCTTCTTTCTCATTCAGACATTGAGCAAAATTCCGATTCATCCATTTCAGTATTTAATGATCGGAATTGCACTCGTAATGTTTTATACCTTATTAATTTCGATTTCAGAACATAGCAGTTTCTTAAAAGCGTATCTCATTGCAGGAATTGCCGTGATTGTGATGATTACACTCTATTCGAAATCGATCTTAAAAAACTGGAAATTTCCCGTGTTCATTGGAACATCTTTAACTGCATTATACGGTTTTATTTTTGTGATTATTCAACTAGAAAACTACGCGTTGCTTGCAGGAAGTATTGGATTGTTTGTCATTCTCGGAATTGTAATGTTTGTATCTCGAAAGATTGATTGGGACTTCGACTCCATCTCGACTCCGCTCGATGAACCTCGTTCAGTTTAATTTATAACACAATTAAGTAAACCTATAAACTATTTTAAACTCATAAACTTTTAAACTTTTAAACAAAAGATTAGTTAGTTTGGTGAGAAAACGATTCCTGAATTTTTAGAATTCGAGTGCTGAAAAGTTCGGGTTTCGTTTTCAATATCAACTTCTATTTTACTTTTCAAATTCAATTTTAACTTCAAATTCAATTTCGTCAAATGAACATTATTTTTCTATATCAATTATTAAAGGCTGCTAAAATCACCGCGATATTGAGTTTTTTAGGCGCTACTTTTTTACTAATTGCCTATTTCTATTTTTCTGGCGCAGTTACCATTTTAACGTATGGTATTTATTATACGTTGATGGCAGTATTAGTCAATAGCATCTTATTTTTCACCTTATGTATCACTTTTATGCACAGTGAACTGAAACGCAAAAAGGTATTAAAATCATTGCTACTCATGATTGTAAACGTTCCGATTGGTTTGTGTTATGCTGCCGTGATTTGTAGTTATACTATTCCTTGATGAAGTTGAAGTTGAAGTTGAAGTTGAAGTTGAAAAAACACTAAATTTTGATAATGAACAAATTATATCTTAAAATCGGTTGTATTCTCGGTTTAATTTTGGGCTTGAAGGCCATTTACAGCGTTGCCACCATAAACGTTTTGAAATGGTTTATGTATCCCATGATTCCATTTATAGAAGTGTTTACGAAAACTTCTTTTGAGTGGATTCCGGAGGTGGGTTTTAGTTCGCCTATCGGAATTGTGATTGAAAAATCGTGTGCAGGCGGAAACTTTTTTATTATATGTGTTGCTTTTTTGTGTTTCAAATTGTGTTCGTTTCAAAGTATTAAGAATACCATTTTACGCGTCGCTTTTTTAGGATTTTGCAGTTACCTCATCATGATTTTCTCAAACACCACCCGAATTATCAGCGCAATGAAATTAGCCGAATGGAAATGGACCAACCAATTTATAGATCCAAAAGATATGCACTTGGCACTCGGAAGTATTTTATACATTTTCATCTTACTTACTATTAATCATTTTATCTCGCCAAAACATGATGCCATTCAAACTACATAAAACATTAGGATATATTTTGTCCTTAATTTTACCACAACTTTTCCTGGGTTGGTTATTTTACAACGCATTCAATTCGCCCGAAGGAAATACATTCGATTATGTAGGTTTAGCGACTTGCTGGATGCTATTAATCGTGCTTTTTTTAGGTGTAATTATACTCGAAGTAACACAAAAAATAAAGGATTGGATATTACCATGCGCAATCATATTTTGCTATACTATTTTTCTTTTTTGGTTGTATGAATCGCATCTTTTTAGAGAAATTCCACGTATCAAATCGAGCAGTGTGAATTACGAAATTATTCCATTATACTTGACAATTCCAGGAATTTTTCATGCGATGTTGGATATTATTTACAAGCGGTTTCGTCCAAATGGAACGCTTTCATCTAACTTGAAAAATTTAGGGTCGGCAATTTTTGTTCCGTTTGTCATGTATATTTTTGTCATGGCAATTATTCCAATTTTCGGAAATCGTACAACTGGATATCATAGTTTGGAATTATTTGTGACCAAAATAGCTGTTTGTATTGCCATTGCTGCTTTTTTGTTTTTCTTCTTACGTTTTGTGTTGGGAAATATGGTTGGGAAGAACTTGAGTGCAAAAAAACCGTATATGGTGTTGATTTTCGGTTTGATTTTTCCGTATACTGGATTGGCATTGAATGTAGAATTTGAATTGTTTGGAAACTTTAATTATCCTATAATTTACATTGCATTAGCTGTAAATGCCATAGGTTTGACATTGTTATTGATAGATTCCAATTTGGCGAAATTCATCGGGTTTTTGTGTGCAAGTTTTGGCATTCCGATAGTATTATATTTCTTTATTATTTTCTTGCCATTTGTGCCACTTTCATTTATCGCGTTGATTGTTTTTGGTGCAGGAGTTTTGATGTTAACGCCCATTGTATTGCTTTTATTGCAGCATCAAATTATGTCAAAACAATTGCCTATCATTTTAAAAAAATACAGCAAAAATAAAGTGATTATTTTAAGTATCGCTTGCGTATTCATGCTTCCGATTAGCTTCGTTGGTTTTTGTGCAAATCATAGAGATTACCTCAACGAATTGATCGCGGAAACGCATCGGTTTGATGCTTCTGATACCAACTACACCGATTATGATGTGGAAAAAATTACGTATATTTTTAGAGAAATGCACAAAGGAAATCGTAGACTTTCTATTGAAAATCCTGAACAGCGTTTGCCAATTTTATCACTTTTTTACGATTGGTATGTGTTTGATAATTTGCTTTTATCGCAACAAAAAACACAAGAAATTCAACGCTTATTTTTAGGACAACAAACCTTTCCTTGGTCGGGTTATCAACCGCCAGAACGTTTAAACGCAAGTGTAAACTATACGTACGAAACCGAATATGTTGCCAAAGGTGATTTTTATAAAACACAGCTCCATTTAGCCATTACAAATTTGGACAGCAAAGGTTTGCGCGAATTTAGAAGTGAATTTACCTTGCCAAAAGATGTGTTTATTTCTGATTATTATTTGGATATTGAAGATCGCAGAACCTTCGGAATTTTAGCCGAAAAGAAAGCTGCCAATTGGATTTATGAACAGATTACGAGTCAACGGCGCGATCCAGGAATTTTGCAGTATTTGTATGAGGATGTAATTTCTTTGAAGATATTTCCTTTCCAGAAAGATGAAACGCGTACTTCTGGTTTTACGCTGTATCACAGAACGCCTGTTCATTTTTCTATCAACCATACGCCTATTTCTATTGATGTACAGCCATTATCGCAAAACGTAACCGAATTGAGTCCGAATACGTTTTATGTTCCAGGTAATATCAAGAAAAATTTACCAAAAGTAAAAGTGCCTGTAAGCTATTATTTTTTAGTCGATAATACTACCAAAGGCGAAGCGTTTAGAGCGCAGTTTGAAGAAGATTTTTCACAGTTAGTGCCTGATGTTAAACAGAAAGCGAACGTTTTGTATGTGGATGCAGATGTAAATTGGGGAACACCCACATTACCAAAAGAAGCCGGATTTAATTACCGAAAAGCAATTGCTCAGATTCAATACGCGCATCGCGATCAAAAGAGCGTTCCGTATGTTATTGTATATGCACCTTTGGCAAATCGTTTTACAGGAAAGTACAGTTCGTGGGAAACAGAAAAAGCTTTTCCGTATCATAATTTAATTGAACACTCACATTGGAAAAAGAAGCTTCCAGATACGATAGAATTGGTCAAATTTTCCAGAAATGGGCAATCGCGTTTTGTGCAAAATAACGATCAACCTTCCTTGGTAAGTTTTGATAACATCGCGACATTGAATCATGATTTTTCAGGAAACCCGTATTTGAATGCCTTGCAATTGCGACTCTTTCACGATTTGAACGATTTGAATCCAACACGAAAAAAAGAGCATTGGTTGCGTGCTTTACGTGAGAGTTTTTCTCAAAATATTTTAACACATAGCACTACGTATATTTCACTAGAAACCAAAGCACAAGAAGAACGTTTGTTACAAAAACAACAAGAAATTATGAATACCGATTATTCTGAAAAAGCAGGTATAGAACCGCGTCGCATGAGCGAACCCTATTTTTGGGTGTTGTTGTTTTTCTTTTTGATGTATGTGATGAGAACACAATTTTTAAACCAAAAAAAAGCATCTCGAAATTGAGATGCTTTTTGAATTTTATTTTTTTATTTTAACAACTTGGATCTACAATAAGATCAATAATTCCTATGTTAAAACATCCTGTTTGGATATCTTCTACACGGTAAAATAATGTTTGCGGATTTGTAGTATTTGTGTAAATACTTGGTATTGCATTTACATTATTAGCTGCATCTGCTTGTGTTTCATAATAGGTTACTACTAAGCCAGCTAGCCCTTGTAGTATTTGCACATCTAATTGCGAAAGATCAAAAGGCGCAGCATCATCTCCATTTCCGTCACAAGCTGTTAAACTGAGTGTTGTTGATGCTTGCGGAACTGAACCTGTAAAGCAGTTTAATATTGATATTTGTACAGCTCCAGTTGGTGCAACAATACGAACAAAGACTATAAAATTACTTGCCGTAGCACTATATGGAGATGCCAAAGCATTCATTCCAGCATCTGCATCTGCTTGCGTTATATGATAGGTTACAGTCGCTGTTCCTGCTGGTCCTCCTTGCATGAAATATGCATCCATAACATTAAAATTATAGATTCCTACTCCATTTCCATTATCACATACTGCCAAATCTCCTGAAGTTGGGTATTGTAAATTTTGTACGTAAGGATCATTTGGATCGTTTGGATCGCTTATTCCATTTGGTGTTAAACCTGTACTTGGATTATCAATTCCTGTAGTTTCTTCACAATCTGTAAGTCCATCACCATCACTATCTTCATAACTCCAGTATAAATAAATGATTCCTGTCGCTGATTGTCCCGAAGTTATATTGGTTGCTACAACATAAATCATTTGTGTATTTCCGACTAAATTCGCAATTGGAACTCCAAAAGGTGAACTTAATGGACTTGTACCTGCTGCGGCATCTGCTTGTGTTAGATAGAACGCATACGTATGTAAGTTATTTCCAAATTCAGTAACAACTGCATCTAAATCAAATGATACAGGATCACAACCTACTCCAAGCACTTCTACTGAAAATACGACAACGTCTTGAGCATCTAAATAATCAGGAATTTGATCGCCGTCACTGTCGTCATTTGTTGGATCGTTATCGCCATCATAATCTTCATTCGCAGTATCAATGCCGTCTCCATCATCATCAGTATCTAAATAGTTTGGTGTACCATCTTGATCGGTATCATCATTGGTAAGATCGTTGTCTCCGTTGACATCTTCATACGTATCAAAAACACCATCTCCATCGGTATCCACAAACCCTGTACAGGAACTTAATACGCCAATATCCAATGTATTACTTCCATTTAGTGTTCCTGTGCTTATGTCTGTAACTTGATTGTTTGCAACATCTACTCCTTTGAAAGAATAGTCTATGGTTCCACAATATGAAACTGTATAATTGATGGTTCCGTCGGTTACTGGAATGATTTCAGAAGCACCATCTATGAATAATTGAAGGTATCCGTTTGTGACATTTTGCCCATTACAGTTAACGAATGTTCCTAAAAGTGTTGTTGTATCTTGATTGGATACCACTGTAATTGTAATGTTTGTATCCGTAGTATAGGGTCCAATAGTCGTTGTAAAAGGTGTATTTTGACAGGATGAACCTGGCACAGTAACCGTTAATTCTTCTCCTGCAGGAACTAATCCGCATTCAACTCCGCTAGCATTTGTATTTCCATAAGTACCTGTTGAGTTTAGTAATGTAGAGTATAAATCTAAAGACGTATACGACATTGGAGTTCCATTTTCATCTACCAGCGTAATACATAAGTAAACTGATGGATACGGATAATCGTAATTCCAAAAAGAAAAGTGACTTACTTCACCGACATATCTGTTTCCTTGTAAGGTTGCTTCACCTTCTTCTATCCAATAACCAGCTACTTCATCAAAATGCCATAAAGGAATGGTCGCTGGTGGATTGACAGAATTTGCAGGAATAGGCATAGATATTTGAGATGTACTTCCTTCTGATAGTTGTAATTCTTCACCAGAACTGCTTAGGAGTTCAACAGCTAGCATTCCATACGTTTCCAACGCTACCGCATCACCACTTGCATCTTGTGCAAATAACATTCCTGGCATCATTGCCTCCATGTCTTCATCGTCTGGACTTAGATGTTTTAGGACGACCTCAACTTGCCCGCTATATGCTGTTCCATCTTCTTTTGTGTAGTTTCCACTAAAAGAAACTTCCGTTCCGTTCATTAAGTTCACCATTGCGGTTTCTCCAGAAGTAATGGTAGCAATCACATCTTTTTTAAGTAACATGATTTCTACACGATTTACATCAGTGGTAGATGGCGCTAAAGCTCTTGAACCTTTAAGATATCCATCTTTTTCAGCAACTATGTAAGCAAATTTTTCATACGCAATTGCATCTGACACGGAGAATATCCCGAAAAGGTCAGTGGTTGCAACCGTATTCCCAATACGAATGGTTGCCCCTTGTATAGGATTATTTTGTTCATCAATCACACGACCTAAGAAACTTGCGTTTACAGTAGTTCCGAAATTTTCTTCGAAGTTGATGTTTATTGGTGGTTCTTCATTTGTTGGTGTCGTAGAATTATCATCATTCTGACACGAGAATATACATAATAGCAATGTAAAAGATAGGAGTAGTAAAACTTTCTTCATCGGTTTGTTAATTTGATTGTTTCATAAGTATAACAACCGAATCCTATATTCTCCTACCTATACATACTCACTATGTAAGTAAATGACTAAAATTAATGACCATCTACATAGTCTTGCAAATACTTGTAATGCGCTGTTAGCTTTCCGTTTTCTGTCATTTTAGCTCTAGCCAATACACCATCTTTATCATTATTAAAAAAAGCAGGAATTACGTGTTCTAAAAACATATCTCCAAAACCTTCACTCGCATCTTTTGGCAATTCGCATGGCAAGTTATCTACTGCCATTACGGTAATTGCGCCTTCTGCATTAAAAGCAACTTCTTTTTCTGTTTTTGGATCGTATCCATAAAAAGGATCTGCAATAGTAGAAGGACGAATGGTGCTTGCTACGGGGCCATCAACATCACAAGAAATATCAGCAACTAGATTAATTTTAAAATTGGGATGTTTGGCATCTTCTCGAGTGAATAAGTAAGGTGCGCCATTACCATAGAAATGTCCTGCAATAAAAAAGTCGGTCATTTTTGCATACGGCATAAAGTTACTTTCGTACCCACTAGGATCATCATAAAATTTATACTTATCACCAACTTTTCCATCTACGCGTTTGCTATATTCCATCACATCTACCATACAATATACAGGTTCTGTAAAGTCAGAGGTAAGATACAAAGCATCTGAGACTTCTTTGATTCCTAAATGATCTAAGATTTCTTTGGCACCATACGCTACCTTTCCAGTTCCAGAGAGCAGAATTTTAATGTTGGGAAGTTGTATATTGTCTAATTCTTTTTTGACAGCATCCAAATCGGCGAGTGTTTCTACTTTTGGTAAATTAAACAATTCATCTCTCAAGCCTAAGGCTCTAAAACCATTGTATGCACCTACTAAACCAGCATAACGCCCAAAACCAATTAAGCGTCCGCCATTTGCTTGTGTAATCACTTCATGATCGTACATTTCGATGTTTTTAGCCAAAATAGCCTGTAATAATTTACGATTGTACGGTTGTTTCTTGATAGTATGCGAAAAGAAAAAGTATTTTTTATTTGGAATTAAGAACTCAATCGGCACTTCTTTTACGCCAATCATTACATCGCAATCAGAGACATCATTGGCAACTTCAATTCCTTCTTTCGCGTACGCTTCATCAGAAAACACACGAATATCAGAAGCTTCCACTTTAAAAGTTGCTTCTGGAAATTGTGACTTGGCTTCTGTTAATTTTTTTGGAGAGCATACCACACGTCTGTCTGGTGGGTTTTTACGTTCTTTTATGATTGCGAATTTCATAGGTTTTATGCCTTATTTATTTTCTTCGAAGATATTAGATTTTGCAAGTTTTTACAACTGATTTTTGATATGATTAAAACTTTATTTTACAGCGCACTTTTATTTCTTGAAATATGTATTTTAAAAAAACACTGTTGTCCGATAAAAGATTCAAGACCGCTGCGCTGTTAGATTATAGAATAAAGACAGCATCGTAACTATATGAAAAACATGCTCCTTAATTATATTTTTTTTATGTTCATCCAGCTAATTTCCTTTATCATAGCAATTGACAAAAACATGGTGATTTTATAAAAATATCTTATAAACTCTTTCATAGCGTGGTTTTTACAAGAATTGAAATAGTTTTATCGATCACTAATGTAAAAAAAGAGAAACTAGTAGAATTTCTATTGAAAATACAACTTTATCTTAATTTGAATTTGTCGTATTTAACCAATACAATGAGTGCCAAATTGACATCCCAAGTATCAAAAAATGTACTCGGTATACTTTTTGAAATTTATTTTATCAATAAATAGAAAAGAATTAGTAATTTCGCAATCCTTTTCTATATAAAGGAAAAGTTCATAAACATTTTGGGGTCGACCGGTTTTGACAGCGAGTCGAATTGGAGTGTAAGCACGCCGAGCGCTGAGAGATAGCTCGTAAATCTCATGTTTCACATTTTTTAAATGGCGAGAATAACTACGCTTTAGCTGCTTAATCCGAATTATAGTAGGATTTGCCCAGTTTCCGTTAGACGGAAAAGCTGAATGTCTCCTGATAGCCCTTGTTGATGGCGATCATATCTGAGGCACCATAAAAGTCAACATCGAAACTACGTAACTTCGCCGTAGTTTTTACAACTAAGAAGATAAGCTATTAGTGGGCGGTTTTTGGTCAGCTAGTAGTCGAAAATTAAACAAAAACTAAGCGCGTAGAAGGCATTTTAATTGCTTGTTTGGACGAGAGTTCGATTCTCTCCGACTCCACTTTAAGAGAATTATCATAGAAATTATGGTAATTCTCTTTTTTGTTTCCACTCAAATCACTTGATATACTTACGATTGCAGCGAAAATTGAATTGATTCGAAAAGTTCGAAATCGATGGTTTTTGAAATCATACCCAATTCCTTCTGGAAACAACATATATTGAATTGTTCGTTTTACTTCCACATTCCCTGAACTCCATAACGACGCTAGATTAAGTGCAAAATCTACTGCTTTATCAATCGCTTTTTTAAGGTTCGAACTATTAAATTTACTTTTTAAAGAAAGCTTCTCCAATTCTCTTTTTTCTACAAGTAATTTTTCATTAAACTTATCATATTGGGTTTTGTTTATTTCTTCGAATACAAAACGTTCCTCCATACGATCTATTTTTCGTTGAATAGCGCTTAACTGAGTTTTTGCTGTTTTAGCGTCTTCAATTTTTTCTGCATTAAGCTCTACAAACTTCTTTTCTATGATTTCTTTTAGTGGTTCAATATATTTACTATCTGATAATTGAAAGTTCTTTAAAAGCTCTAAAAATGTCTGATGCATCTTTTTTGCACTTCTATTTTCTTTGCTTCCTTTTCTTCTGTTTTTATAATAATACAAACCTTTTGATCTTACGATGTATCCTGTATATGGAGTATCGCATTCAATAGAACGTACAAACGTTTTTAAGGGTAGATTTTCATCCTCAGAATTATATTTCCTTACATCTTTTCTAGATTGTAAAAGGTTATTTATTTTCAAGAAAATTTCTCTTGAAACAAGCGGTTCTTGTTTTCCCTCTATAATCTCATCGGGAAGTAATGGACTAACAATAATTCCACAATAAAATGGATTACGAAGATATTTGCTCAAATACTTTTCTGTTATTCTCAGTCCTTTTTTTCTAAGTATATTGGCTATCTCAACATTTGCCATATTCTTTTCAGCTTTCAGAAGAAATGCTTGACATAGAAGTTTCCCTTGATCGTTTACAATATATTCAGGAGTTTTTCCATTTCCTGGGTTTAGATTTGTATAGCCAAATGGTATCGGTCCGACATAATATCCTTTTCTAATCTTTTCTTTCATTCCTGAAACACATTTATCTCTCCTCAATTCATTATCAAACTGAGAGAACATGTAGTATAAATTCTGTTGAAATGATCCTGCACTTGTGGTTGTATCAACTTCTTGTGTTGCTGAAATCGTTACAATGCCTTGCTTTTTAAGTTGATCGCTAATGTATGCTCCATTAGCTCCAGTTCGAGAAAATCGATCATAGGAATATACAATAATGTAACCTACATCTTTTTTTCGGTTTACGTAAGCAAGCATTTTTTTAAACTCTTTACGCTCGTCACTTTTAGCAGACTCATACGTACCTCCAAAACATTCCAATACTTCAACACCTTTCTTTTCTGCTAATAGCTTACAATACTTTAGTTGTGTTTCTAAACTAGCATTATTTTCAGCTTGCTCTTTTGTAGAAACTCTTGTATATATAACTGCCTTACCATTCAATCTTAAAAGATTCGTGTTTTTTACTTTTTGAAAACTCTTGAAAATGGACAAATCGTTCATACTATTTTGAATTTTGAACATGCTTGCAAACTATTGTTGCTAGATGTTCTAGTTTTTTGATAACTTCTTTAGCTTCTTGATTACTGAATTTTTCAAATCCTTTGAAATTCCGTAAACGTTCAGCAGTCATTTTTTGATTTCTATCAAGTACTTTTTTTACCGTACTTACTTTTAACTTTGACATATAGACACGATTGCCGTGATTCCTTTAAAGGCTATCACGTAGATGATACAATACAAGGACTTACACTCTTTACTATCCTTGTTCTCTTTTTCGTGCCACGACAAGATGACTACTATTAAGTAGTACTATTTTGAGAGTCTTGCGCTCTTTTTCTTTTGATCGCTTTTCTCTAAAGCGATTGTATTAATGTTAGAAATCATCTTTTCAATGTTACAAAGAATTGAAACTAATTCCAACCATTCTACAATAAATTAATAGTTAAAATCTTACAATTTTAATTTAAGGAATGTTATTTTATATTTTTATTTACTATAATGATCATTTCATGATAAAGTGATTTTCTCTTACCGCCAATGCTTAAATTGTTATTGAATCTATTATGTTTTAAATTTCTTGAAGGATTTCTTCGATAGATATTTTATTCTTTTATAATTTTCACATACTGTTTCTTTTAAAGATTACTGACTATTTTCAGATATTCAAAGTCTCTAAACTTTGAAGTAATATTTAGTTCCTGAGGTCTCTAAACCATCATTGAATACAAATATGAAACAAATTGATTGAATATCATTTGTATGCGTTTTGTATCATACAAATGACGTGGAAAGCTATACTATTGCTAATAAAACAGTCCAAAAAGCACATAGAATTACTTATTTTTTTTTAATGCCTTTAAAATCGAACACTTGGTAATATGTAAAGTAAATTACTCCAGAGCAAGCTGTCTTACACTAAAATAGCTTTATACAATTTTTAGTCAGATAATGACCATTATTAAAATCATTCAGAATTTATCACTTCTCTTTTTTAAGGTTCAACATTCGTTTTAAGTTCTCTATTGTTTTTTAGATTAATACTATTCACTGCAACTCTAATTTGCAGCTATCGCGTTATGGATTTATCTCTACAAAGGTTTATAACAAAATTGGAATATCATTTGTAAAATTTTGGTCAGTGTACAATGGCTCGGGAAAACCTATTATTGCTAAGAAAACAGTTTAAAAAGCACCTAGAATTGCTTCAACTTTTTTTTATTTTTTTATTTGGAAAAAAAAAACTTGGATTCACTTTATCTATTAGAAAATTAAACGAAATTGTTTTTTAAAAAAAATAAACTGGTAAAAGGACTGTTTTTGCGAAAAACAGGTGTTTTTTCTCATTTTTGAATTGAAACTAAAAAATAATTATTTTTTTAAATTCAAATTAAAAAAAGTCAATGTGGATTGACCTTATGCGTTAAAAGTCAATCCACATTGACTTTTTAAAAACTAAACATCTGTATTTCATTTATTTACACTTTAAAAATTTCAATTATTTTTTTGAGATAAAAAATAAAATTTAATTTACCTCATTACTAAAAGGTAAATCCACATTGACTTTCAAAAAGTTAAACACTTGTATGTAAACAATTTAACCGATAAATATTTCAATTATTTTTTTGGAATAAAAAATAAAATTTAATTCATCTCATTCTCAAAAAGTAAAACCACATTGACCTTTTTGCTAAAAAGTAAAACCAATTTTACTTTTGAAAAGGCAAACACCTGTTTTTCATTAATTTACTCTTTAAAAATTTCAATCATTTTTTTGAGATAAAAAATAAAATTTGATTGATCTCATGACTAAAAAGTAAAACCACTTTTACTTTTGAAATTCCAAACACCTGTTTTTCAGCAATTTAATCGATAAAAATTTCAGTTATTTTTTTGAAATAGACATAATTCATTTTCTAAATGCCTTTGAAAAAGTTGAACACTAAATAATGTGTACAGGAAATGTATTTCAAAACATACGATCTACTATCGGTTAACGAGATAGTGATTTGCTTTTCTATTTTTTTACATGAATACAGCATTACTCATTTTTAAAACCTTAAAGTAACAGTTATTGGAAGCCATTTGTATCATACAAAAAGCGTACAAAGAATATTTCAAGTTTCTTCTTGATCTTTGTATTTCACAAATGAGATGTAGCGATTTTATTTTGTTTTACAGGTGCAACGTTTAGAGACGTTATTCTATCGAGAAAAATACGAGTTTCAAAATAATAATAATAATAATAATGTGAAGAAAACAGCCCATCACTAAATGATAAGTTAGAAATTTTCTTTGCTAAAAATGCTCATCATTAAGTGAAGAACTGATTTTTTATTTAGAAAATACCATGAAAGTTACCTAAAAATGCCAAGTAACAAGAAAAAGTAAACTATTTCTTATTGAATATCTCTAACAGGTCTAAGCCATTTTTGAAATTCTCTTTTATTTCTTCCATATCTACGACAGAACTCATGGAAGCCATATTTAATACATAAAACTTCATAGACTGTTTTAACGCGTCTTCCAGTAGTGAAATTGCTTCGCTGTTTGGAGTTTCTTTTTGAATGATTTTTATTGCGCGTATTATTGAATCTATATTGTCCTGCATTGGTATAAGTTTTGAATTATACAAATATAGCATTTTACAGAAATATTTTACAGATTTATATTTTAAAGAAGTTAGGTGTTGAAATTTGGGCAAAACTAATGTATTGTTCTCTAAAACAATATTAGTCAAATTAGTTTAGAATATTAACTTGAGAAAGAACAATTTATTTACTACACACTTAAAATCAGAAAATTATTCTTGTTATTCAAAATTAGCATGAAGCATGTTACTTTTTATCATTTTTTTTGTCAAGTTTTCCAAAAATTTATGTCATGAAAACACAAAATATTGTGGTAAGCTTTTATAAATATTTTGATAAAAAGTAATGAAGATTTATAGAAATGTTGTAAGCATTCCGTAAACCCCGTATTGCATATAAGGAATATGATTTTAAAGAGT
>CAYGPQ010000070.1:0-24615 GCA_964351775.1 uncultured Kordia sp.
GAAACCATTGTCCCTCGAAAAAACCTGCAAGAAACCGCATTTTTCTTTCCACAGTTACGAACAGACGTTCACGGAAATGTTTCGTTCAATTTTACAACGCCAGAAGCGTTAACGAAATGGAAAGTGCAATTGTTAGCACATACCAAAACATTAAATTCAGCAACAAAAACGCTGACAACGGTTACACAAAAAGAATTAATGGTATTGCCAAATGCACCACGTTTTTTACGTGAAGGCGATAAGATTGTCATCAGCAGTAAAATTTCAAACCTTTCTGAAAAAAATTTAACAGGAGAAGCAAGTTTACAATTGGTAAATCCAATTACTGGAAACGATTTAAACGATGTGCTTTTTGACAGTACAAGCGGGCCAAAACAATCATTTTCGGTAAATGCTGATGGAAATACGCAAGTTTCTTGGACCTTGGAAATTCCGCAAAACATTCAAGCAGTTCAGTATACAATTATTGCCAAAGCTGGCGAATATAGCGACGGAGAGCAAAATGCATTGCCAGTGTTATCCAACAGAATGTTAGTAACGGAAACCTTACCCATGTGGATTCGTTCCAACGAAACAAAAACATTTACGCTGGACAAACTAGCTTCGTCTTCGACTGGCTCAGACGACGCTTCAAACACATTACAACATCATAAGTTAACTTTAGAAGTAACGTCCAATCCGGCTTGGTATGCCGTGCAAGCCTTGCCATATTTAATGGAATATCCGTACGAGTGTTCGGAGCAAACATTTTCACGGTATTATGCAAATGCGTTGGCGAGTCACATCGCGAATAGCAATCCGAGAATTCAAGACGTATTCAATCAATGGAAATCTTCGGATGCTTTATTGAGCAATTTAGAGAAGAATGAAGAATTAAAATCACTCATCATTCAAGAAACGCCTTGGGTTCGTGATGCGCAATCAGAAACTGAACAGAAGAAACGAATTGCCTTATTATTCGATCTGAATCGAATGAAAAATGAAGAAACACGCACGTTGCAAAAATTAGAACAAATGCAATCGTCTTCAGGTGCATTTCCTTGGTTTACTGGCGGACGCGATAACCGATTCATTACGCAACATATTGTAACAGGATTTGGGCATTTGCGAAAGTTAGGAATTGATTTAGAACGTACCAACGGAGAACCCGTAGAACTCATCAAAAGCGCTATAAATTATCTTGATCAAGAGTTTGTTACGGAATATAAAAATTTACGTAAGTACAATAAAAATGTAGATCTTTCTAAAGATCATTTGTCGTATTCGCAATTGCATTATTTGTACATGCGAAGCTTCTTTCCTGAGATTAAACAATCTACGGAAGTGGCAACCATTATGGAGTATTACAAAGGACAAATTACCAAATATTGGTTAAAGAGAAGTTTGTATTCCAAAGGTTTGATGGCGTTGGTTTCGCACCGAATGGACAACCCAAAAACGGCAAAAGCGATTGTACGTTCACTGGAAGAAAATAGTATAACGAGTGACGAATTGGGCATGTATTGGAAAGCAAATACAAGTTCTTGGTATTGGTATCAAGCTCCGATTGAAACGCAATCGCTACTAATTGAAGCGTTTTCTGAAATTTCAGAGGATATCACTGCCGTAGATAATCTAAAAATCTGGTTGTTGAAGCACAAACAAACCAATCGTTGGTCTACAACCAAAGAAACGTCGGATGCGGTATACGCGTTGTTATTACAAGGAAGCGATTGGCTTTCTGTAACCGATATGGTGGATGTAACTGTTGGCGGAAAACCGATTTCTCCAACCGATTTAGAAAATGTAAAAGTAGAAGCTGGCACAGGATATTTTAAAACTTCTTGGAACGGGAACGAAGTGAAACCCGAAATGGCAAATGTAACCTTGACAAAAAAAGGAACTGGAATCGCTTGGGGCGGATTGTACTGGCAATATTTTGAAGATTTGGATAAGATTACCACGGCAGAAACTTCGTTGAAATTGAACAAAAAATTATTCAAACGCACCTATAACGATACTGGAGAAATCATCACAGAAATTGACGAAAACACAACATTGGAAGTGGGTGATTTGATTCGAATTCGTATCGAATTGCGCAACGACAGACCCATGGAATTTGTACACATGAAAGACATGCGTGCGGCTGGTTTGGAACCAATTAATGTATTATCGCAATACAAATGGCAAGACGGTTTGGGTTATTATGAAAGCACGAAAGACGCCAGCACGAATTTCTTTTTTGATTATTTACCAAAAGGAATTTTTGTCTTTGAATACGATGTACGCGTAAACAACAAAGGGAATTTCTCTAATGGAATTACGACGATTCAAAGTATGTACGCACCCGAATTTAGCAGTCATAGTAAAGGTGTTCGGATTACAGTGGAGTGATTAACTTAATTTGAAGATTTGCATTTCGACTGCGCTCAATGTGACGTTTGTTTGTAAGTATATTAATTATTGCAACTTCTTGTAGATTGTTTTATTCTTTTCACCTGTTTTTTGAAAAAGGTTAAGCTCAATTCCTTTTTTTAAATCTCTACTTGCGGTGGCAGAAGAAATGTCTTTGAATATATTCATATACGCTTTTCGTGTAAAATTGTCAATAGGTAAAGATGTGAAATATTCAAGTCGATCTTTTTCAGTGAAATTTCGATTGTTCTCCTCTAGAAGTGCTGCGAGCGAAGCATCAATAATAGTTAACATATATTCAATAAACACTGTCGATTTTCCTAAGCGATCGCTTTCTGCCAATGCATTATAATATTTTTCTTGATCGTTACTAATCAATGTTTCGAATGGTAAAAATCCAAAAACTGGATAGGTTTCCATTAGAATTAATGTTTGCCATAATCTTCCCATTCTACCATTTCCATCTGAAAAAGGATGAATAAACTCCATTTCGTAATGAAATACACAGCTTTTTATCAATGTGATTTCTTTTGAATCTTTCAAATACGTGAAAAGATTTTTCATTAAAAAAGGAACATTTGCAAATGGTGGTGCTACATGTGCTATTTTTTCTCCTTTTACAATTCCTACTCCTTGTTTTCGATAGTTTCCGGCGTCATTTACTAAGTTTTGCATTAGATCGTGATGCGCTTTTAAAAAAGAATTTTCACTTGTTGATTGATAATTTTCTAAGTGATCATAAATTTCAATAGCATTTAAAACCTCAACAATATCTTTTTTGGGACCTAAAACTCTTTTGTTTTCTATCAGTGCCGTGATTTGCGCTTCAGTAAGCGTATTTCCTTCAATTTTTAAAGAAGAATGGATCGATTTGATTCTGTTTTGCTTTCGAAGTTTTGTTGAAGGTTTATGTAAATAATTTGCATTAATTCTACCAATTTTTTCAGCGATGGAAGTAATTAATTGTAAAATTTCAGCGGTTATTTCATACGGTGGATTCATTTTGATAGTATCATTTGATAGTATCAAATATATAATTATTTCTGCAAAACCTATGATTTAATTTGCGTATTAGTCTACCACACGTGAAATTACGTATAAATTGTGGGATGTACGCATTTGATTTATCCGTAGTAACACGCTTTTCTGGCACGTCATAAAGTTGGAGTTTTGTAAAAGAAATACGAACTAAGTTTCTTTTTGAAAACACATAGCATCTTAAAGATGTTAGTTGGTATAAAATTTAGTTTAATCCTACTTAAAAACAATTTATTATGAGTACTTCAACTTTAACTTTAGATCCAAAAACCAATGGAAATGCGCAAGTAACTCCAGATCGATTTCCTGCAAACATTACGATTTCATACAGTCCACAAGGTCAAGCAGAAGCTTTTTATGGCGTTGACGGACAAAGTCCTTCAATACCTTTGAGAGCTGGACAAACAAAGGTTACCGTAAATGTAAACTCTTTACAATTATCATATAGAGTAGTTAGTGGATTAGCAAAAATTCAATGGGAATTATAGTTCTTGAAAGTTTTTACAGAATGAAGGTGTTTTTTTAGTTAAGAATGCCTTTATTTTTTAGCATTTTTATGAGCTTTCTCATGATCTAACAACCAACGTTTGCGTTCGATGCCGCCGCTATAACCCGTAAGATTTCCATTTTTTCCAATAACTCTATGACATGGAATAATGATCGCAATTCGGTTACAACCATTTGCAGCTGCAACAGCTCTGACTGCTTTTGGATTCTTAATGCGTTCCGCTTGTTGTTGATACGAAGTCGTTTTTCCATAGGCAATAGTTTGCAATGCTTTCCAAACACTATTTTGAAACTCAGTTCCGGGCGTTTCTAGTAGTACATTAAATTCTGTTCGCGCGCCTTCAAAATATTCGGTAAGTTCTTTTTTTGTTTGTTGAATGTGCTCATTTTCGCCAACAATGATGGTTGCTTTTAGTAAACGCTGCAAATCTTTGAATTCCGTTTCGAGCAATTCTCTATCTACAAATTCTAATAAACAAATTCCGTTTTCGGTTGCGCAAATAAACATGGGACCGAGTGGCGTTGTCAATCGATTGATGAGTATGACTTGATTTTCAATACTGTTTTGCGGCGATTTTCCAATGAGTTTTTTGTACGTATAACCAAATCCGCTTAGCGATTCATAACCTGTATCAAAAGCTGTATGTGTGGTGTTTTTTCCTTTTTTTAGTTCTTGAAAAGCAGTATTGATCCGATACATACGTTGATATGACTGAAACGTCATTCCGTAATTTTTGTTAAACCAACGCCGAACAATTTCGGGACTTATATTGCGTTCGCGAAGTTGTGCATCTGTTATTTTTTCTTTTGGATGTTGTTTGATGAGTTGTATGGCTTTTTCAACTTGTTCGGGCGCTTCATTCGCATTTTCGGTCGGTTTGCATATTTTGCACGGACGATATCCATTGTCTAATGCTTCTTTGAAAGATGTGTAAAACGCTACATTTTTGAGTTTAGGTTTTCTCGCTCTACACGTCGCAATACAGAAAATGGAAGTCGTTTTTACAGCGACAAAAAAGATTCCAACAAAATTTTCTTTCCGTTCGAGCAATGCTTGATAGTATTCTTGTATTTTTTCTTCTTGTGTGATTAACATCTTAAAAGATTGGATTGAATGATTGTTGTGTAATGACTTCTTCGGTAATTTCTTCAAGTTGAGTGTACATGTTATCAAATAGAAAATTTCCCATACTGATTCGTTTCACGCCTAATTGTTTCAAGATATCAAAATTTGGCAACTTCGGCATGCAAAGTACATTGATAGGTAATTTTGTTGCTGTTACCATCTTTTTGATATCCGTTTCTTTTTCAATACAAGGTATGAATATTCCGGATGCGCCAGCATTTTCATAAAGTTTGATGCGTTTCTTTGTTTCTTCCAACACATTGGAAACATTTAAGAGAAAAGTATCTGTTCGTACATTGATGAAGATATCAATTTCAGCTTTTTTTAATTGTGAAACGACTTCGGAAAGCAGTTTTGAAAATTCAACAGCATCTTGCAATATTCGTTCTCCATCAACAATACTATCTTCTATATTGATACCGACAATACCTAAGTTGTAAAGCTGTGTAATGTGTTGCACAATTTGTACTGGATTTCGGCTGTAGCCAGCTTCTAAATCGACAGATAACGGCAACTTTGTGTTTGCACTAATTCGCTTTACGATGTATTCTAATTCTGAAAAACTGAGCTCTTCGCCGTCATTGTAACCTAGAAGTTTTGCAATTGCCGAACTTGAAGTTCCGATGGCTTGCGCATGTAATTTTTTGGCAACTTTAGCACTTGGCACATCCCAAACATTACAGATTAATAAAGGAGTTTCTTGTTGATGTAAGTCTTTGAAATTCATGCTGTGTATATTTTATACAAAGAACATGAGATTATTATTGGTCAGCAACCGAAAATTGGACGTGTATTTTTTATATGTTTTCTTTTTTTGAAACGCTACGACGAGCAATTAACTTAACTATTACAAATGTAATTATCAGTAATATGGCTGGATAAGAATAGAATAATTTATTGGTAGGATTTGTAGACACATAACTTGAAGGACCAGAATTACCAACAATCCATAGCATTGACCAAAATAGTGCAAACACTAATACTTTAAATCGTTTTTCAAGATTAAGAATTAATAAACAAGGATAGTACAAGACGAATATCCAAATAAGTCCCCAAGCTACATTTTTACCAAACCCTGTAACTCCAAAAAAGTAGTCATTGATATCAATAGCAATCCATAAAGTTGATACGATAAGAATAAACCTAAATTCAAATGTTTGTTTATTGTAATTTTTAATGAGTCCATAGTATTTGAGTAAAAATGGTAGAAATAGAAAAATAAGTATCATTATATGCTCTCTAATTCCGTATGGAGCCCAAAAGAAAATATAGTTGATAATTTTTTCATAAATTAAGAAAATAGATCTTACAACATCAAGTAATGTTTGAACTAATGAAAAGTCTTTGAAAAATTCAAATACGATTTTAAATATTTCTTTCCAACCTTTTAAATTTCCGATAATTCCACCAACACCGATAATTGTTAAAAGTTTCTCAATGATATAGATGAATCTTTTTATAATCCTTTTTTTATTATGTTGCCCGTGATCGTTTATCATCAGTTCTTTAATTCAGTAGATATTCATAAAGTTACAGATTGAATGCATAAAATCCTAAATAACGTAAGTTCGACGTAAAAGTTCCATTCAAATAAAATTAGTGAAACAATTATTAAATAACATTAAAGCGCTTAAAATCTGTTCTTTATTACATCTAGCATCATTTTTATTTCAAATTACGGAACTCATGAAATGAATCATTTGCCTGCCAAATGTGAATTCGGCGAAGCCAATCTTTGATTTCCAAATCTTCAAAAATTCTTAACGAAAAATTCCTGCTATACTGCGGAAAAGAAGAAAGCGACTTTTATATTTTATATCGAACTTAGGTTATTTAAATATCAATTAATTAACTTTGAGCTAATTGTATAAAAACACAACATGAGTAAAGACAAGAAGAAAGACGCAAAAAAGAAAACTTCTAAGAAGAAGATCAAAAAGGCAGACGTTAAGAAAGGAATTGCAAAAAAGATAGCGAAGAAAAAAGCTAAAAAAGCGGCTGCGAAGAAAAAAGCGAAGAAAGCAGAAGGTAAAAAAGGAACTGGAAAAAAGAAAGCGAAAAAAGGGAATAAAACGCCTAAAACTTCTACGAAGAAAGTGAAAAAAGCTAAGAAAAGTAAAAAATAAGTTTCTTTACAAGAAAACGAACAGCGCCGAAATAGTCTATATTTCGGCGCTGTTGGTTCTTATAGTTTTGCTGCTAATAATATTCAATTTCAAAAGTAGTTTCCTTATCTAACACTTTTTTTCCACCTAAGTAGTAATAGGATTTGATACTTTTCGGATTTCCTTTTTCGTCATACAAATATTCGTATTCAACTTCTAATTTTTGAAGTTTTCCGTTTTGATAAAACTGTAAATTGCCTTCCACAATGTGCATCCGATCGTTGGCATCAAACGTAATCTTGTACGTTTCTTTTTCGTTACCAATTTCTCGTGCATACGTGCTTATTTTATTTTTGGGTGAATATTTAAAAGTTGCTTTTCGGATACTATCTGTCTCTTCCACTTCTGGGAATTCGTTATATTTTTGCGCTTCAATCGGAATAGAACTATCGTAATAATCATATAAATAGCGTTTGTATATGGTTTGAAAGTTTTCTAACAAATTAGCATCCGTATACGCATAGGTTGTTTTGTAAATATCGATGACTTCACCAAATTTATCGTAGACTTCTTTCGTTGCCAAAAGTCTGTTCTTATAAGTTACTTTAAACAACGCTTTGTCTTCAAAAGCACTGCGAAGATAGGTGACAGAATCATCTTCATCGTTATATTCTTCCATCACTTCACTTTCAAACATTTTGATTTCAATCAATCTGTCTTTTGCATCATACACATACGAAATACTATCATTGTCATTGTAAAAAGCAGTCAAACGATCATTTTCATATACGTATATATCATCGCCTTTTAAATCGTATTCAGATTCAAAATCATTTTCTAGGATTTCGTTTTTGATAATTTTAATGGTTTTGTTTCCTTCTTTTTTGATCGTAGCTTTTGGAGATTCTAAATGATTGGTGACCGTTTTTGAATCTTCAATACCATACGAATAAGTGCGTATTTCCGTTTTTTCCAATTCCCCTTTTGTATTGACAAACATGCTTGTCTTCTCCATAGCTATTCCTGTAACATTGTTATCGTTTTGCTTAAATGTGCGTACAACTTTTTTCACGTTTCCTTTATATTTTGAAGGATCAGAAATATTTTCGTTGTCTAAGTAGGTGTAAAAAGCATCTTCTGGTGAAGGTAGTTTTGGTTTTGGAAATTCCTGCGCGTGTACATTCGCGAAAGCGAAACACATACAAAAGAAATTTAAAAAAATGTTTTTCATAAAATGGGATTAAACTCTAAGATACAGAAAAGAATTGGAGTTGATTGAAAGAAATTAAATCTATGTTCGTTCTCAATACTGAATTCTCAATACTAAAAAACTATTTCCCTAATTCATAGAACACGTTCCCTAATCGGTTATTGTATCTTTAGGCAGGTTTTTAGTTATTTACCATATCAACCAATATAAAACCGATGAAGAATTTTTACCTCATTAGTATTTTTACGATTTTTTGTTTTCAATTCAGCATTGCACAATACAATTATGAAAAGAATTGGGAAAAGGTGGAAACCTTTGAATTGAAAGGGAAATTAGCATCTGCCAATAGAATTGTACAACGTATTTACAAAAAAGCGGATGCGGAACAAAACGCCGAGCAACTAGTAAAGAGCTTTATATACAGTGCTAAGTTTTCATTGTTGATTACAGAAGCGTCAGAAATAACTGTTTTGGAAGATTTTCAAAAAGAAATTGCCCAACAATCATTTCCCACAAGTGCGATTTTAGAAAATATGTACGCGCGGTTCTTACATCAATATTATAAGAAATACCAATACAAAATTCGTTCACGATCGCGTGTTGCTTCTGACACAATTCCCGCAGATGTTCGTTTGTGGGATACGAAAACCTTTATCACACAAATTCACAAACATTTTCAACATTCTGTTGAGAAAGAAACCGAGTTGCTACAACTTCCAGTAGAAGACTATATGACACTTTTAAACGGAAAAGAAAACACGAAAAAATTTCGATCAAACTTGTATACCATTTTAGCATACAACATGCTCGACTTTTACAAAAATGATATTCCGTATCAGTTTTCGAATGATCCGTATGTATTTGGTGTGAATGATTTTGCGCCGAGTGAAATTTTTCGCAAGCAAAATTTTCAAGTAAATGATCTTAATAAAATGGCGCGTGCCAACATCATGCAATTATTTCAAAAACTTGAAACAATCAACAAAGACGAAAAAGAGGCGCTTGTTGATGTTGTGTTACATCGATATGCGTATGTATTCAGTAAATCGAGAGCGCATGAATTGTATGTAAAAGCGTTACAAGAATTAGCAGATACTTATAAAAATGATCCAATAGAAGCTTTGATTCAGTTTGAAATGGCAAATCATTTTCTGCAAACATCTGAAAGTTATAACTCAAGTTCAATTGCTGACTATCCACAACTTCGCATCAAAGCCTTAGCGATAACTGAAGAAATGATTGCCAAATATCCTACTTCAGAAGGTGGCATTAAATGTGAACTATTGAAAAAAAATATCTTAAAAACGAATCTCGAATTCACCATGGAATCGTTTAGCCTTCCCAACAAAGCTTCACTTGCAAAAGTGACTCTTAGAAATGTAGATTCTATATTGGTCAATGCCTATCGTATTCCACATTCGTTTTTACAAAATGTAAATTACACTACCCGCGATTCAATAGTGGAAAGCTTTCTAAAGAACCGAAAAGCAACATTTACAAAAATGTATACCACTGGAATTCCTAAAGATTATTACGAATATACAACCGAAATCAGCATTCCAGCATTTCCGATGGGTCGCTACTTAATCGTCATTTGGGATTCCGAATCGCGAATATCTTCCTATACGATCATTCAAAAAACAACGCTTTCTGAAACCATCACTGAGTTTAATGATGCAAAAATGCACACCATTGTTGACCGCGAAACCGGAAAACCTATACATAATGCAACCATACAAGTATTTGACGAGAAAAAAATTATCGATCAAATAGCGAGAACCGATTGGTTAGGAAATGCTAGTATTGGGAAACGAGAAAGCAAACGATCTATTGAAAAATACATTGTGTATAAAAACGACACTTTATATACCAAAAACACTTCGTTAGGCAGGAATTACACCAAGGATAATGAAAATGAAAGTTGGAACGTAAAGCCTTTTGTATTTACCGATAGAAGTATTTACCGACCTGGACAAACGGTTTATTTCAAAGGTATTTTAGTACAACAAAAAAATGGCGTTAGTTCTGTAGTGCCCAATATATTTTGTGAAATCACGCTTGAATCTGAAGAAAGTGAACTTAAAACACTTCGTTTAAAAACAAATGAATTTGGTTCGTTTAGCGGTTCGTTTAAAATTCCAAAAAATGTGATGACAGGCGAATTTATAATTTACGTAGATGAAGATGAAGATTATGAAGAAGACGAACATCCATTTTGGGACGCTATTGATGAGTTTGAAGAAGCGGAACACTATTTTCAGGTGGAAGAATACAAACGTCCACGTTTTGAAATTACACTCGATGAAATCACCGAAAACATAAAATTCAATGATACGGTGAATATCACAGGAAAAGCGAAAGCGTTGTTGGGCAGTGCCATCACAAATGCTAAGGTAACGTATAAAGTAGAACGTTATATAAGCATTGATTACGAAAAAAGAAATCGCTATCCTGATTATAAAAGTGAAGTCATTTTGGTGGAAGAAACGATACAAACGGACGCCAAAGGAAACTTTATCATTCCTTTTGTGGCTACGATGGATGAAACGATTGATCTAAAAGATATATATTTATGTAACTATGAAGTTTCCATAGAAATCATTGATCTTAACGGAGAAACGCAAACTGCTGAAAAAACAATTGCCGTAAACACAAAAGGCGTTGATGTGCGACTAGAAATGCCATGGAAAACAGATCGTAAAACACCTTTAGAAATCACGATTAATGCAAAAGATGCAAACAATGTTCCTGTGGCAATCAACGGAAATTTAAAAATACACAAACTCAAAAGTCCAACACGTATTTTGCGTGAAAGACCTTGGAGTTTCCCTGATATTCAAACACTTTCAAGAGAAACATTTGTGCAACAATTTCCACATGATTTTTATGAAGAAAGTGAACAAGAAGCCAATTGGGAAAAAGAAAAAGTTGTTGCCGATGTCGCTTTTCATACCGGAAAAAGTAAAAAACTCACATTTGATGCTTCAAATTGGGAATCAGGAAGTTATACTATTGAGGGTTTTCATTTAGATGAAAATCTTAAAGATACCATTCGTACAAAAGAAACGTTTGTGCTTACCAGTAGCGATGATAAATATTTGGCTGACAATAAAATTTTTGACTACGAAATCGTGAATCGTGATTATAAAAAAGATGGCTATGTAAAACTAAAACTTTCGACCGCTTTGCGCAATGACACATTGAACGTAATTGTCACGATGTTTCACAAAGAAAAAATAGTATCATCACAACTTATCACACTAGATAAAGGGACTTCAATACTAAAAATTCCGATTGACAAAAGCTTTACAGAACGCATCACGGTTCGGATGAGTTATACAAAATTTAATAGTTTTGATTATAAAAATTTTTCATTTGAACTCTATGAAGACAATAAATTTTTAGACATTGAAACCATCACTTTTCGTAACAAACTACAACCTGGGCAAAACGAAACGTGGCGTTTTAAAATTCTCGATCTAGAAAATAAAGGAAGTGATGCCGAAGTATTGGCTTCGATGTATGACGAATCGTTAGACCAATTTAAAAATCATTCTTGGAATGTAAATTTTAATAGTTTTTATCAAAGCTATTACGATATTCCTCACATAAAAACGGATAATTTTGATCTCAGCAACTCTTCTAATTTTTACAATTCAAACTATCGTTTTACCATTCCAAACTTTAGAAATTACTTAACATTCAATTGGTTTGGGCTCAATTTTCAAAATGTGAATAGTTCAAATTATCAATATGTAAAAAAACTCAAAGAAGCCAAAAAAATAAAACACAAGGTTACTTCGGGTAATATTTCGGGCTATGTACTTGACGAAACAGGTTTGCCATTACCAGGCGCAACTATCGTCATCAAAGGAACTACGAAAGGAACTACGACAGATTTTGATGGCTTATACTCTATTACGGCTTCTCCAGATGACACCTTAGTATTTAGCTACATCGGATTTCATACAGAAGAATTCAATATGGGTACAAAAACCAATATCAATGTATCCTTACAGCCTGATATGAGTCAATTAGAAGAAGTGACTGTTGTTGCTTATGGAATTTCTACGAAACCAGTTACCTCTGTTGCTGCGTTAATTACCGTAAATGGAGAATCAGTACGTACAATACCAAATGGCAGAATAGATCAAATGTTACAAGGAACTGCCGCAGGCGTAAACATTTCTACAGGAAGTGGACAACCTGGCGCAAATGGTGTGGTTGTGATTAGAGGAACGAGTTCGTTACAAGGAGACATTGAACCTTTATTTGTAGTAGATGGCGTTCCAGTAGATGAAAATGCTTTTAAAAATCTAAGCCAAGAAAATATTACTTCTTTGAGTGTTTTGAAAGATGCAGCAGCGACAGCAATCTATGGAAATAGAGGTACTGGTGGCGTTGTGCTTATCACTACAAAATACGGAACACGTACGGAAACTATTGATGGTATACAAGTTATTGTAGGCTTAACGGAAGAAGATCTCAATTCGGTGGAAACACGTACAGATTTAAAAGAAACTGCATTTTTCTATCCACATTTACGAACTGACACAGAAGGAAGTGTATTGGTTGAATTTGAAGCGCCAGCATCGTTAACACGTTGGAAATTTCAACTCTTTGCGCACCAAAAAAATGGCATCTTTGGCAGTATTGAAAAAAATGCTGTCACACAAAAAGAACTGATGGTTGTGCCAAACATGCCACGTTTTTTACGTGAAAAAGATACCATTGTCATTTCATCGAAAATTGTCAATTTGCAAAGTGTAACCACCAAAGGAATTGCTTCATTACAATTGTTTGACGCACATACGATGGAATCGATTGACACAAAAATTCATCTAGAAGAAAAAAATAAATCCTTTACAATTGATGCAAAAGGCAATACGAATGTATCATGGAAACTCTACATTCCAGAAGGTGTCGATGCTATTCAATATAAAGTAATCGCTAAAGCGGGAAGTTTCTCGGATGGCGAAGAAAGTGTATTACCTGTATTAAAAAATAGTATTCTCATCACAGAAGCAAAACCAATTTGGGTAAAAGCTGGCGAAGAAAAAGAAGTCACTTTTAGCAAACTTGCCAACAACAAAAGCAAAAGTTTGCAGCAACACAAATTGACTTTAGAATATACGTCAAATCCATCGTGGAGTGCAATTCAATCATTGCCTTATTTACTAGAATATCCGTATGAATGTGCCGAACAAACTTTCTCGCGTTTGTATGCCAACGTACTTGTGACACATATTTTGCAAAGTTCTCCTAAAATAAAAGAAGTCTTTGAATCGTGGAAAGCAAACGGACAATTGATTTCTGATTTAGAGAAAAATTCCGAATTAAAAACCTTATTAATCACAGAAACTCCTTGGGTTCGTGATGCCGTTTCAGAAACCGAAAAAAAACAACGTTTGGCGCAATTATTTGATCCAAAAATTTTGGAAGAGCAACAACTAGAAATGCGGTTAAAATTGGAAGATTTACAAAAATCTTCGGGTGGATTTCCTTGGTTTGCTGGCGGAAACGAAAACACATATATCACACTTCATATTTTACAAACGTTTGGACATTTGGTGAAATTAAATGTAATTACTGAACAAGAATCTGATTTGTATGACATCATAGAAAGTGCTTTTAAATATGCAGATGAACAATTTTTAATCGCATATTCAAAGCTATTAAAATCACCATCTGATAATGCTTACAAACAACAAATATCGTATTTATACACACGAAGCATGATTCCCGATTTTATAAAAACCCCAGCGAATGTAAAAAAAGCAATGAATTTCTACTTGGATAGTTTACAAAAAAACTGGATACTGTTATCATTGGAACAAAAAGCCATGTTGGCACTTTCATTGAAACGTATGAACAGACATGGCGATGCCAAAAAAATTATGGAATCGTTGGAAGAATCTGCGGTAAAATCAATAGAAAATGGTATGTATTGGAAAGAATTTACGAATACGCGCTATTACAATTCGTCCGCCGTAGAAAAACAAGCAATTTTAATTGAAGCCTTTTCTGAAATTACCAAAGATGAAAAAATTGTCCAAGAGTTACAATTGTGGTTGTTGCAACAAAAACAAACTTCACAATGGACAACTACAAAGGCGACTACAAAAGCAATTTATGCCTTACTCTTGAATCCGAAGGAATTTGTTTCTATCAAAGACAATACAGTTTTTACCGTTGGAACGGAGAAAATCAAAACTAAAAAACTTGATGAAGCCGAAAAAGAAGCTGGTTCAGGTTATTTTAAAACGTCTTGGAATGAAGCAGAAATCACCAAAGATAAAGCCACCATTTCGATAAAAAATAATGGGGAAGCAGCTGGTTTTGGCGGTGTATATTGGCAATATTTTGAAGAATTGGAAAACATCACACCCAACGATGAAGTTTCGTTACAAGTTACCAAAGAGTTATATCTAAAGGAAAATAAAAATGGAGAAGAAGCACTCATTCCGATTGCGAAACGTTCCTTGAAAATTGGCGATTTGATTACGGTTCGTTTAAAAATTGAAAATACAAAAGAAGTTGAATTTATTCACTTAAAAGATATGCGTGCGGCAGGTTTAGAACCTGTAAATGTATTATCGAGTTACAAATGGCAAGATGGAGTTGGGTATTTTGAAAGTACGCGTGATGCAAGTACGAATTTCTTTTTTGACAACATCCCGAAAGGTGTTTTTATCTTAGAATATGAAGTACGCGTAAACAATTCGGGTGAGTTTTCTAACGGAATTACAACGATAGAAAGTATGTACGCGCCTGAATTTAGAAGTCACACAAAAGGTATTCGGATTAAAGTGAAATAAGTTATTTAGAAAGTCGTTTCTGAATCATTGGAAACGACTTTTTTTTATACAGATTATTTATCCTTTTTATGTTCTGCAGATTTTTCTTCTTCACCTCCATGAGCATCTTGCTTAGGAAGAAAACTTCCTCCTGGCATTCTTTGCGCTTTGTAGCCTGCTTGTTTCCATGCATATACAGAAATTTGCCATCTATCCATATCTATTGTCGGCGCATAATGACCACTTCGCAAATTGATATGAACAACATCACTTGCTGCCTGTTGCTGTCTAGTAATTTTCTTTAACTCTTGTTCTAATTTAGCTTTATTTTCCATTAACATACCTTCATAAGTACCACGACCATCCGACGCTTTTCTAACTTTTAATTCGAGCACATTAATTGTTCCTCTTAAATCAGCAATTTTACCAGCTTTAGAGGGTTTCACTCCTTCTCCTGCACTGTAAACTGGTTGCCCACCCCCAACTACTGAATGTTGATTATTTTCTGGACTACCAATTCTCAAATCTTTATCTGTCTTATACACCCAAATAAATTTCTGTCCAGAGTTTAGAGCTCTTTCGAATCCTCTTTTATTTCTATAACTAACTAAAAAAGAAAGCCCTTCATCAAACGCCACTTGTGCTTTATATGTTTCTACTTCATCTTCTAAAGCCTGAGGTTGATTGTTTGGAAAAGTTTTTAATATTGGTTGTAAACTCGCCCATTCTGCGGCATCATCATCATCTTGCTTTTTTCCTTTCATAAAACCCGTTACCGCGCCAAGAAACGTTGGTAAAAAAACAGATGCTGCAGTAGCAAGTGCTTGCCCATAAAATTCAGGCTGACTATTTATTAAAAGCCCAAAAGCTGCTCCAACGAGTAAACTTCCGAGTCCATATTGTACTGTTTTTTTGACTTTGTTTCCTTCTAACTGAGCCGTTGAAGATTTGTAAGCATTCTTATGAACACTGACGTTTTCTTGAGTTTTCAACTGCATTGCCTTTGCGCCCATAACATCGGCTTCTTTTTCTAAACCAACATCATCATTGATATTGACTTTTTGTTTGAGCTGTTTTGTGGGTTTTACACGACCTTGTTTTTGCTGTACTATATGCCAAGCTTCGTGCGGCAAATGCTTTTCTTGTCCAGATGCTAAATGAATGTTATTTCCTTGCGCGTAGGCATGCGCATTGAGTTGCGTAGGTTTGTTAGAATTGTAATGAACTTTTACATCGTCCATACTGTGACCCGAAAGGTTTTCAATTCCAGATTTGAGTTTATCGGGTAATCCAGTATTATTTTTCTTTTGTTGAATTGGATTTGATGAACTCGTTGCTTCTAATCGTTCTTTCATTTTCAATTGCGCAACTGATTCTGGCCGATTGTCTTCAAATTGAAAAACAGACGAAGCTGTCTGTTGTTGCATGACTTCATTTGCAACAGACTTCCGTGTCCTTTTTGTCTTTTTTTCTTGATAAGAATTCATAATCATTTTACTATCAATAAAATAGCATTCTTATAAAGTTAAGATAAAGATTATAAATTATTTAAAAATGATTTGATTAATGTGAATACTGAATTAAATTCAGGTAGAAAAACGTAGGTTACTTACAAAATGCACATCACTTTGCAAACTCACCAATATGCCACAAAACTCCCGACGGATCGTGCATAAAAAATTCATTTCCCCAATCGTTATAACTGATTTCGGAGACACGAACTTTAGCATATTTGGTAGAAAGATTTAACTTTTTGATCGCATCCAAATGGTCTTCTACGTTTTCCACTTCTAAGAAAATCATGGAATTATCTACCCAATCTTTTACATACGCATCTTGCAGATAGAAGCCAAAATTACCCATCTTGAAATATGACATATTGTAGGCAGTTGGAATTTCTTCAAAACCCAAATCGCGATAAAAACGTCGTGAAATTTCATACTCTTTTGCACCAATAAAAGCTCTAATTGATTTTATGTTGTACTTCATGTAGATAATTTTAAAAATAATACGTTTCACTCACTCAAAAGCGTTGTTCACGTATTGCTTGTTTTGTAAAGTATCAAGATACGGTAGATTTGAATTCTAATCAAATAAAAAATTTATGAAATCAATTTTACTATGTTACGTATTTTTTAACATTACTTTTTTCGGCTTCGCGCAAAGCAACACAATTTCAGGAACTGTTTATGATGAAGATAAAAATGTACTCACAGACGCAAACGTAACTATACGAAATACTAGGAAAGGAACAATTACTAACGAAAAAGGACAATTCGCGCTTGACGCAACTCCAAAAGATACCTTAGTCATTTCCTATGTAGGATTTGAAACGAAAAAAGTTTTTGTTGGTGATCAAAAAGAAATTACAGTTACACTCAATTCTGATTTAAGAAGGATGGATCCTATCGTTCTTATTGCGCAAGGAGCAACAGTTTGTAGTTGTAAAATGTATTGTTATTTTCTATTTGACGAGGAAGAAACTACTGAATTCAAAAGAATTCAAAGTGAAGAACGCTTGACCTCACTTTTCCCAAATCCTTCTGCAAATGGTTTATTTCAGCTAAAGCTGGATACAACTTTTGATAAACTTACTATTGAAGTTTTTAATATGAATGGACAATTGATTCAAACCTCAACACATACAAAACTTTCAAAAATTCCGCAAATTGATTTGTCAACACAACCAAAAGGAATGTATTTGATTCGTGCTGTTGTGGATGGAACTGTTTTGGAAACTAAGAAAGCGATGAGATTATAAATGTACACTTCGACTCCGCTCAGTGTACGAACATTGAGCGGAGTCGAAATGTGACATAGAAATGACAGGAGCTAATCGCTAAAAAACTTCCGATTCCAAACGTTCTTCCACAACTTCACCGCCTTTTTTGTATACATAATACGAATGGTTGTCTTCGTCTAATGACATGACTTTGGCAACTTTTCCGTTTTCGAATACAATGCCGGATAAATCATCACAGGCATATCCATCCGTTAAGATTTCTTTTTGAATGTTGCTATGAAATAACGGACGACGCGATGCTTCTGAATGGTAATGCGGACAGTGACTAAATGGCAAAAAATTGAATCCTTCAACAAATGTGAGTTCTTTTGGTCGTGAATCTGTAAATCCACCGTTGAACCAACACAACGAACCTGCGCTTCCGCCAGCCAACACAATTCCACGATCGTATGCTTTTTTGAGTGCTTTGTCAATTTCGTGTGCTTTTAGCAACGTCATCATGTTTAAGGTATTTCCGCCACCGACAATAATGGCGTCCATTTCTAATAAGAGATCTTCAAAATTCCAACTTTGCGAACCTGAACTGATCCAAATTTTCAACACATGCGGTTCTATTTCTAAATCGTGACATAACTCGTACCAGTAGTTAATGTACCAAAGTGCATCGCCTGTGGCCGTTGGTAAAAAGCAGATGCGCGGTTTCTTTTTTCCTGTGAGTTGGGCTGTATATTTTACAAATCCTTGATTGACTTGTCCGCCGTAGACGAATAGTGTTTGGTTCATTTTTTTTTAGATTATTAGACTTCTTAGACGTACTTAGATTACTCGATAAAGTATGCTGAGCGGAGTCGAAGTATGAGTTTATGAGTTTATGAGTTTATGAGTAAAATTACTTTTTTAATTGAAACACAAACGTCTTTTCGAGTGAATTTCAAAGAAATTCTGTATCGAGAAATACTTTAAAAGTTCAACCTTATTTAGTAAAATACATGAAATTACTTTTACATTTTATATTTAGCGTTTTATATTTAAAAAATTAACCTCAACCTTTCCTCACAAAAATTCCTTTCGCTAGATGCGTCACATTTTCTTTGTGAAATAGATTTTTTCGGAATTCACTCGGTTTTTTATCATTTAATAAAAGTAATTCGCCTTTCGCTTTGATGAGTTCTTGAAAGTGTTGTTCACGCTGTTCGTATTGTACTTTGTTTTCGTAGGTTGTAATTAACATGAAGTGAAAGGGTGCTTGTTCGGAATACGGAGTTTCCATAATTTCATACGAAGCAATATAGTTTTTCTTGATTGCCATTGCACGTAATACTTTCCAATTGTATTCGTAATAAAATAGTGCTTCTTCCTTGTTATTAGCAACAATTTGCACAAAATCAACGGTGGAAATACGTTCGTCTGTTTGGGCAACCGAAAATTCCACAGAAATCATAAAAAGAACAATGAATATATTTTTTAACGTGATAGATCGCATATTGATGGTATATTTATTTTGAAAAAAGATACAAAAAAAGCGACCTAGAAAAGTCGCTTTGAAAAGATATTTTATCGTTTGATGGTTTTTACTTGTACCAAACACATTTTTTTATTTCTGAGTTTGTGATATACGAATATGCTTTGTCAGATTTTCCCCAATTGATTCCATCCGGAATTAAGTTTCCGCCCGACCAATTGTAATTACAATCTGGACCAATTTCATGCGCATCTCTAGCGCCATCTGCTTCTTCTTTCATGCTAATCCAATAAATACGTGCTGGTTTGATGCCTTTGTCTTTCATGTCAATAATTTCAAAGTTATCGCCCAATCCATTATTAATGACCAATTCGTTTTTACTTCCTGATTTATTATACCCTACCACCACAACATAGTGCGTTGGAAAGTCAATTACTCTTCCGCCTTTTTTCCACATTTTTTTCTTTTCATAATCTAACAACATCACATGTACTTTCCCTTGATCTAGTAGCTCTACTGATTTTTCAAAAACACCTTTTAAGGTATTAAATCCTGTGGATGCTTTTGTGTAGGTACTCACATTGTAAAAGTCTTTAATGTACGATCGCAATCCGCTTCTAAAGAAACCTGGCAACGTAAGTCCATACCATTGTTTGTCGCGCCCTTTGATTCCGTAATAAGACGTTTTCATTTTTTGGCGCAATTTTAAAAGAATGTTTTTTGGCATTCCACTAATCATTTCTTCGTTGGAAGGAATCAATCGCTTGTATCCATGTCTTCTATCATAATACGACATCAAAATTAATGCTGCTACGGGTCCACAACCAGCCATCACTTGTCTGTTTTTATGATTGGTAATATAATCTTGATCGTAAGGTGGAGTACCTGTTAAAATGAGGCGTTTTACACTTGCCATAGTTAAGGTTTTATAAATTATACATGCCTTCACTTAGAAGGTTCTTTACAAATATAAATTCATAAAACACTGATAAACATAGTGAATACACTATTTTAATACAGGAAAATTCCCCTATTAAAATACTGTATCCGCTTTGTGTCAAATTATTGGAGTATATTATTATCTATTCAACATTTCCCAAAGTTTATCTTTCAACTCCACAATACCAAGTTGTGCAACGGAAGAAATAAACATGTACGGAACGTTTAGGTCTTTATCAAGTTCAACGCTCATTTCCTGCATGAGTTCATCGTCAAGCATATCTGATTTGGAAATCGCTATGAAACGCTCTTTATCAAGCAGTTCGGGATTGTATTTTTTTAATTCGTTGAGTAAGATGTCGTATTCTTTAGAAATATCAGTACTGTCTGCAGGAATTAAGAATAGCAAGGTGGAGTTTCGCTCTATGTGTCTTAGGAAATAGTGTCCCAAGCCTTTTCCTTCGGAAGCGCCTTCAATGATTCCTGGAATGTCTGCCATCACAAACGAACGAAAATCTCTGTATTCTACAATTCCTAAGTTTGGTTTTAAGGTCGTAAACTCGTAATCGCCAATTTTTGGTTTTGCTGAAGTTATTACAGAAAGCAAGGTTGATTTTCCAGCATTTGGAAATCCTACCAGTCCAACATCTGCGAGTACTTTTAATTCTAATAAAATATCTTTTTCTTCACACGGAATTCCGGGTTGTGCGTAGCGTGGTGTTTGATTGGTAGCCGATTTGAAATGCCAGTTTCCTTTTCCGCCTTTTCCACCTTCTGCAACGATGCGTTCTTCACCGTGTGTAGTGATTTCAAAAAGTACTTCATTCGTCAAGGCATCTTTTACAACTGTTCCTAATGGAACATCTAAGTATACGTCTTGTCCATCGGCACCTGTACTTCTATTTCCACTTCCGTGTGCGCCATGTTCCGCTTTAAAGTGTCTTTTGAGTTTGTAATGAAAAAGGGTCCAAAGGTTTTGATTTCCTCGGAGAATAATATGTCCGCCACGTCCGCCATCGCCGCCATCTGGGCCACCTTTAGCGTTGTATTTTTCCCGTAGTAAGTGCATCGATCCTTTTCCTCCGTTGCCAGAAGTAACGTGCATTTTTACGTAGTCTACAAAATTTCCATCAGTCATTGTATCGTCGTTTTATATTGTGAGACGTGGTTTCTTTTTTACTCTAATTTATATTATAGTTGGTCGATGATGGCACTTAATCGCGCTGTAACTTCTGCGACTTGTCCAATTGCATCAACACTTGAAAACTTGTTTTGTGCTTGGTAAAAGTCAATTAATGGTGCCGTTTTTTCGTTGTACTCATCAAATCTATTTGCTATTTTATCTCTGTCTTGATCGTCTGCGCGTCCACTATCTTTTCCGCGTTCTAACAAACGTTCAATCAAAATTTCATCATCAGCTTCTAAAGCAATTGTTGCAGAAACGATCCAATCTTTAGTTGTTAAAAAGTTGTCCAATGCTTCTGCTTGCGCGATGGTTCTTGGGAAACCATCAAATATAAATCCTTTAGCTTCTGGATTTTTCTCTACTTCTGCTTGCAACATATTAATGGTTACGGAATCAGGAACTAAGTCACCTTTATTTATAAATGTTTTTGCCAAAACGCCTAATTCAGTGCCGTTTTTGATATTGTATCTAAAAACATCTCCCGTAGAAATATGTACTAAGTTATATTTTTCTTTTAAGAAGTTTGCTTGTGTTCCTTTTCCTGCTCCAGGCTTTCCAAATAAAATTAAATTAATCATGTCGTGTGTGTGTAGTTGATAAACTTCGGGCAAGTTTCTTCCCAATTCGTCATAGTCCAATCCGTAACCTACGATGAATTTATTAGGAATTTCCATTCCGATATAATCTATTTTGTATGTTTTTAGATATGCTTCAGGCTTAAAAAATAAAGTGCCAATTTTGAGCTGCTTTACTTTTTTTGCTTTGAATATTTTGTGTAATTCTTCTAGTGTATTTCCCGTATCAATGATGTCTTCCAGCACTACAACCGTTCTTCCTTCAATGTCTTGAGATAATCCAATGAGTTCCTTGATGTCTCCCGTAGAAGAAGTTCCGTGATAGGAAGCCAATTTAATAAAGCTCATTTCACATGGAAATGGATAGGCTTTCATAAAATCCGAGAAAAACATAAATACGCCGTTCAAGATTCCTATAAAAATAGGTTGTTCATCCTTAAGATCCGTTGCCACTTCCGTAGCCAATCTAGCGACAGCTTCCTGAATTTGAGCTTCAGAGATGAATTTCTTGAAATATTTATCGTGCAATTTAATCACGTTTTCTATGCGCTTTTTGATAAAAATTTCTTTTTTTAGTGTCCTTAAAAGAGAAACGTTTTATCGGTTGATGTCTATAAACAAATGATACTTTATCATTTTGAAAGGTGCAAAGATACAAATTGATTTATGAATAACGTTTTACGAGTTTACTTTTACCGTTTTAGATTTGTACTTTTGTTAAAAATGTGAATTCCATGAATTATTTTTCCTCCAATTTTAAGTTGGGAATTTTAGGTGGCGGCCAATTAGGCAAAATGCTACTGTATACAACCCGAAAGTTTGATATTTACACTACTGTTTTAGACCCAAGTGCCGAAGCGCCTTGTAAAATAGCGTGCAATGAGTTTATTCAAGGTGACTTGATGGACTTTGACACGGTATATAATTTTGGTAAAGATTTGAATGTACTTACGTTTGAAATTGAACACGTAAATGTGGATGCTTTGCAAAAGCTTGAAGATGAAGGCGTACAAGTGTACCCGTCTGCAAAAACATTACAAACGATTCAAAATAAAGGAATTCAGAAACTTTTTTATCAAAAACATCAAATTCCTACGGCACCATTTTCTATTTATATGTCGTTGGAAGAACTCATGCACAGTGTCGACAATGAAGTGATTCAGATTCCGTTTGTTTGGAAAAGCACACAATTTGGCTATGATGGAACTGGCGTAAAAGTAGTCCGTTCGTTAGCCGATTTGGAAAGTTTGCCAAATGTAGAATGTATGTGTGAAGAATTGGTCGATTTTAAAAATGAACTCGCTGTGATTGTTGCCAGAAATGTTTCGGGTGACGTTAAAACATATCCGGTGGTTGAGATGGAATTTCATCCCGAAGCGAACCAAGTGGAGTATGTCATTTGCCCTGCGAGAGTTTCTGAGGACATTTTAGCGAAAGCGAAAAAAATAGCTTTACAAGTTTCAGAAAAATTACAACATGTAGGTATTTTGGCAGTAGAACTATTTCAAACACAAAACGATGAAATTTTAGTGAATGAAGTCGCACCAAGACCACACAATAGCGGACATTATAGTATTGAAGCAAGTTATACATGTCAGTTTGAACAACATATTCGTGCTATTTTAAATCTTCCGTTAGGAAATACTGAAAGTAAAGTTGCCGGAATTATGGTGAATTTGGTGGGTGCCGAAGGTCATACGGGTGATGTTGTGTATGAAAATATTGAAAAAATCATGCAACTAGAAGGTGTTACGCCACATATTTATGGAAAGCGACAAACACGTCCTTTTCGTAAAATGGGACATGTAACGATTGTAAATGAAGATGTAGCAACGGCGCGAAAAATAGCCGCAGAAGTTAAAAAGACAATTAACGTAATTAGCAAATAATATGGCAAAAGTGGGAATTATTATGGGAAGTACAAGTGATCTTCCTGTAATGCAAGAAGCAATTGATATTTTAAAAAGTTTTGATATTGAGATTGAAGTAGATATTGTTTCGGCTCATAGAACTCCTGAAAAATTATTTGATTACGGAAAAAATGCACATACAAGAGGTATTACAGTGATTATTGCGGGCGCAGGCGGCGCGGCGCATTTACCGGGAATGGTGGCTTCATTGTCTCCATTGCCTGTGATTGGTGTTCCTGTGAAATCTCGAAACTCTATTGATGGTTGGGATTCTATTTTGTCTATTTTACAAATGCCTGGCGGCGTTCCTGTAGCAACTGTTGCATTGGATGGCGCAAAAAATGCTGGAATTTTGGCAGCACAAATTATTGGAAGTTCAGACAAATGTGTGTTGGATAAGATTTTGATGTACAAAGAAGGATTGAAACAGAAAGTAATTACTTCCGCTAAGGAAATCTTAAAATAAGAAAAAGCCGCTTTTAAAAGCGGCTTTTTATCTTTACAAACCATTCAAAAATAAAACTAACCTACCATATTATTAATCATTTTTTACTCCAAAAAAAATTTGGGTATTGTAGTTTGTATTGATGATTCAAAAGTATCATTTTGTTCACTTTTTCAAC
>CAYGPQ010000071.1:0-24518 GCA_964351775.1 uncultured Kordia sp.
ATTATTTCCTACTTATACTTAGTAAGTCATTTCGTATATTCAGCATATATTTTAAACCAAAAACTTTAAGTATCATGAAAAAAAAAGTAATCAAGTCGCTTGATTTAAGCAAAGAAACCATCTCAACCATTGACAAATTAAAAGGTGGAACAGATTCAAAACCTTTATCTATTTGTCATTGTCCTTCTTACGGACATTGCCCGACAAAAAAAGAGGAAGCATAGTCATTAGCGAATACTCAAAATTATAAGTGACTGTCTAAAAAATCTTAAAAAACGTCATCTAAACTTAATTCAGAATCTCATCATACTGATTTTCAATAATTATGAGAAACCGAACTTGATTCGGTTTGACGAAACTTTGACTTTTAGACAGCCACTTTTTTTTATGCTTTCCCACCAACCTGAATTTGATATAACTTTTAAAAGTGCTTCACACCAAATTAAATCGGATCCAATTCACATTACACAACTATTTCTTCACTTTAGTTTTTCGTATTGCGGTTTAATTGTTTACTTTGTGTATTCGATTTAAAATCACACACAATTCAAACTCATGGAGCAAATTCTCAACCTTAGAAACGTTTCTATTTTTCAACGCGAAAACTTGATCCTTTCAGAACTCAATCTTACGATTCATAAAGGAGATTTTGTATACTTGATTGGAAAAACTGGCTCAGGAAAAAGTAGTTTGATGAAAACGTTGTATGGCGATTTACCATTGACTGATGGCGAAGGAACCATTGTTGATTTTAACTTAAAAACATTAAAAGAAAAGGACATTCCTTTTTTACGTAGAAAATTGGGGATCGTTTTTCAAGATTTTCAATTATTACAAGATCGTACAGTTGCTGATAATTTACTATTTGTACTGAAAGCTACTGGCTGGAAAGACAAAGATAAAATGCAAGCAAAAATTGATGAAGTGTTGGATAAGGTTGACATGAAAACCAAAAACTTCAAATTTCCATATCAACTTTCTGGTGGCGAGCAACAACGTATTGCAATTGCTCGGGCTCTTTTAAATGATCCAGAATTGATTCTTGCCGACGAACCTACTGGAAATTTAGATCCGCAGACTAGTATTGAAGTCATGCAAGTACTGCAAGAAATTAATAAAAGTGGTCGTACCATTTTAATGGCGACACATGATTATGCGTTAATTTTAAAATATCCTTCAAAAACGTTAAAATGCGATGAAGGTAAAGTATTTGAAGTCGTTCAGAAAAACGCATAGCACGCTTAAAAAAACGATTAATAATCGTTGGATTTCAAGTAAAAAGAGTACATTAGAAGCCCGATGAGAAAGCTATATATTTAGACTTCCATCTCCCGAAACCGTTTTAATTGCTACCAACTAATGCTGTCAGTCCTTATTCCAACGCACAATTACGATATTTCCACTTTAGTTGAGGAAATACACTCACAATTGGTGCAAACTGACGCTGTTTTCGAGATTTTATGCTTGGATGATCATTCTACCAATTTGGAAACCATCAATCAAAATCAGCGGATTAATTCACTTTCTAATGCTTCGTATACGGTATTGCCCGAAAATATCGGTCGCAGCCGAATCAGAAATTTATTAGCAAAAAAAGCAACCTACGATTGGTTGTTATTTTTAGATGCGGATGTGATTCCTGTGGCAAAAGATTTCATTACAAAATATGTAGAAACCATTTCTGATGAAAAAGAAGTGATTTATGGTGGAATTTTATACCAAGAAGAAAAACCCAAACAAGAAAATGTATTGCGTTGGGTGTATGGAAAAGAAAGAGAAGCTTTAACGGTAAAACAACGAGAAGAAGCTTCCTATTTACGATTTTTAACCTTGAGTTTTTTGATTAAAAAGAAGGTGTTTGAAAAAGTAAAATTTAATGAAGATATTCCAAACGCACGCCATGAAGATACCTTGTTTGCAAACGATTTAAAACATGCCGAAGTACATTTAACCCATATTCACAATCCAGTATATCATTTAGGTTTAGACACTAGTGCCGCATTCATTCGGAAGTCTATGGAATCGGTAGAAGTCTTAATTTTATTTTTAAAAAACAACCTGATTGAACACGATGATATTTTGATTACCAAAGTATTTACACGTGTAAAAAAGTTTGGCTTACATCACATTTTATCCATCATGTATCGCTGGTTTAAAAAACGATTTGAGAAAAACTTACTTTCAAATAATCCTTCTATGTTTATTTTTGACTTATACAGATTAACGTATCTTTGTTACTTAGATAAGCACCAATAATGCCACTATTTTCCGTAATCATTCCGCTTTATAACAAAGAAAATTACGTACAACAAACCGTTGAAAGTGTGTTGCAACAGACTTTTACTGATTTCGAATTGATCATTGTGAATGATGCAAGTACAGACAAAAGTGCGGAAATTGTTTCCCTAATTTCAGATGCGCGCATTCAACTTGTTGAGAATCCACAAAACTCAGGACTTTCCACCACAAGAAATCATGGAATTTCAAAAGCGTCAGGCAACATTATTACACTATTAGACGCTGACGATGTGTGGTTACCAACCTTTTTGGAAACCATTAAACATCTCTATGAAACTTTCCCAGAAGCTTCTATATATGGAACAGACTATATTGAAAAATATGCGCAGCAAGAAATATTAGAGCCCAAAAAGAACATTTCAACTTCGCTAAAAGGAACTTCTTTTATTGTACCTGATTTTTTTAAAGCAAATATGTTTCAACCTATTTTTTCACAAAGTAATGTGGCTTTTAAGAAAGAAATTTGTTTAGAAAGTGTGGTTTTCAATCCTCAAATTACGTTTGCAGAAGATATTGATTTTTATATAAAATACGGTTCAAAATATAAAGTTGCGTATCAATATGAAGCGCTTGCAGAAATTCGATTTGATGTACCAAATCAAATGAGTAAACTTTCGATTGCCGCTAAAATACTTCCCGATTTGGATCGTTATGAAAGTATCGCAAAAGACAATCCTTCATTAAAAAAGTACCTGGATTTGTATCGGTATATTTTTGCGATATTGTATCATCTTGAAAACGCAATTCCGCAACGAAACGCCATGCTTCAACATATAAAGTATGCAAATTTGACTTTTAAACAGCGTTTATTGTTAAAAAGCCCACGATTTGTATTGCTACTATTAAAAAAGATAAAAGGGTTTTTGTTGAAACGGAATGTGAGGGTGACTTCGTTTTAGGTCGCTTTGCTTTTGGGGATTAGGGATTAGATAAAAAAGTAACAAAACGTAACCGTTCGAGTAAATTTGCAAAGCAAATTTGTATCGAAAACTACTTTAACTTCTCAATACTCAATACTAAAATCTCAATACTACTTAAACAACTTAATGTCTTCCTTAGTAATCACGAAATCTTGATAATCACGAATATAGTCGTCTTCGTCAAATACATCAGAAGCCAATACCAAACAAACAGCACCAGAAGAAAAGTTTTCTAATTCGCGCCAAATTCCATGTGGAATCAAGCAACCTTGATTGGGTTTGTTGAGTAAAATACGTTTTTGACTTGTGCCATCTTTAAAAATCACTTCAAAACTTCCGCTTAATGCAATTAAAACTTCATGCTGTTCTACATGCGCATGTCCGCCTCTTTTTGCACCACTAGGAATATCATATAAATAATAAACACGCTTGCATTTAAAAGGAATTGTGTCTCCTTCTATAACAGAGATATTACCTCTAAAGTCTTCGATTTTTGGAATCGTGAGTAGTTGTATATCAGCAACAGTTGTAGACATATTTTAGACGTTTATTAGTTGAATCCATTGCTGGATTACGGGGTTTTCGGTGAATTTGTTTATGGAAGATACTGTATTTTGTTTACATTTCGTATACAATTCAAAATTTTCGATTAACAGTATCATTGCATCCTTCAAATTCGCAAAGTTTTGATTTTCAACAAGCAATCCATTGATTTTATGTTGAATAATTTCATTGGGTCCCGATTTACAATCAAATGCAATTACAGGTGTTTGCTGTTGTAACGCTTCTAATAAAACCATTGGAAACCCTTCTACCCTACTTGACAACACTAAAAATTTTGCATTTCTAATATATTCATCCACATTTTCCACAAATCCCAAGAGTCGCACATGATTTTCTAATTGTAATCTTGAAATCAGTTTTTCGAGTGATTTTTTATCTTCTCCATCACCACAAATATATAATTTTATATTTTTCTCGGTCAAGCCAGAAGTATGATAGGTTTCAATCAACCGATCGAACTGCTTGATGTCGTTTCGCAAACGCCCAACCGCAATGATATACTCTTCTGAAATTTCGTGTTTCTTTTCAGGCTGTTTTTCGCTTGAAACAATATAATTTGGAATGTGAAGTAGGTTTTCAAAATCGTATAGCTCGCCCAATTTTTCTTCAATGGCTTCCGAAACTGCAACTACAGCATGCATTTCATTGTATATTTTTTTGAAAAGTTTCCCTTTCGGGATATGCCACTGAATTTCATAACTATGAATCATCATCATCATTTTTTCAGCTTCAAATATGAATCGATGCAGCAGATATTCCATCACAAATCTACTTCGTGATCGAAAATCAATGTACATATCAGCATTGCATTTTTTATAGGCTTTTCTAAATGCAAAAAACTTCTGAACTTGCTTGATGATTTTTATAGAAGATTCCTTCTCACCCAAATTATACAAGGTTCCTTCGTAAGGATATGTAATTTGATCTTTTAACGAAATAATAGAAACTTCAAATCCGTAATTGTGTAATGACTTCGAAAAGTTTGCCGCTTGCTTTTCCGCGCCGCCGCCACTCAAACACTCGACAATTATACAGATTTTCTTTTTAGAATTTTGCAGCATAAAGTTTTCCTACTATCTTTCACGCAAATATACTGTTTATGCGAATATTATTGGTAGGTGAATACAGTAGATTTCATAATTCGCTGAAAGAAGGTCTACAAAAATTACAGCACGATGTTACATTGGTCGGTCGCACTGATAGCTTTAAAAACTACCCAATTGACATTTCGCTTGAAGCTACTTTTTTTCAAAAAAAGATTCCAAACCTTTTTCGCCAAATGATATTTCGAATGAGCACTATTGATATTGCTTCTTTAGAAATTGCCTATCGTTTTTATAAGCATCGGAAATCATTTCGCGATTATGACGCCGTACAATTGATCAATGAATTCCCAATTGCAACGACTCCTTTTATCGAACAAAGATTATTGAAGTACATTTTCAAGCATAATAAAAATGTGTATTTGTCATCATGTGGAGATGATTTTTATTATCTGAATTATATTTTAAATGCCAACATACCCTATCATATTTTAACGCCGTATATAAAGAATAATAATGCCCGAAAAAGTTTTAAATATTCATTACAATATTTATCAACATCACATCAGAAGTTGCATCATTTTGTGATTAAAAATGTACAAGGAATTATTCCTGCAAATTTAGATTACGATATGGCGTACCGAGAACATCCAAAAGCATTACCCGTGGTTCCGTTTCCTATTAATGTAGAATTATTGAAGTTTACACCATTAGTGTATCATGGAAAAGTCAATATTTTTCATGGTGTAAATGAAGTCAATTATTTAAAAAAAGGAAACGATTTGATTGACGAAGCCTTGAAGATTATTGCGGAAAAATATCCCGATCGTGTTGAAGTGAAAACCGCGTATAGTTTGCCTTATAATGAATATATTAAAACTTACGAGGAAGCACATATTATCATGGATCAGTTGTATGGCTACGACCAAGGATACAATGCTTTGGAAGCAATGGCGAAAGGAAAAGTGGTGTTTTCAGGAGCCGAAACTGTATTTCAAGAGTTTTATAAATTAGATAAAACCGTTGTTATAAACGCGACTCCAAATGTGGATGATTTGGTAGAGAAACTAAGTTTTTTGATTGAAAATCCCGAAGAATTACTTCAGATTGGAAAAAATGCACGCGCTTTTGTGGAAGATTTTCACGAGTATGAAAGTGTTGCGAAGCAGTATTTAGAACGTTGGCTTTGATTTGTTTGTTTTTCGTTTGTAAGCGAGAATTACTTTTACATTTTAAATTTAGCGTTTATAATTTAACATTTCATCACGTCAATTCGAGTGATTTTTTATGGAGTGAAGCGAAATAAGAAATTGTATCGAGAATCTTTAGTGACACAAATTCGCGCCTATTTCGAAGTTGTTCTCGACTACGCTCGAACTGACAACTTATTTAAAATTCAACATTCATAATTCAAAATTTCACTACTTCAACTTCCGAATTCCTTCATACACCACAATACCTACTGCATTTGCCAAATTGAGACTTCGGATGTGTTCACTGAACATTGGAATTGTATATAAATCTTTGGAATGCTTGTCTGTAATTTCTTTGGGTAAACCCACCGATTCTTTTCCGAAAACTAAAAATAAATCGTCTTCATACGGAATTTCGTCATAGGTTTTACTTCCGTGACTTGATAGATAGGCCATTTTTTTATCCGAATTCTTTTGATAAAATTCTTCTAAATTTTCATAAATATGAACTGATAAATGTTGCCAATAATCCAATCCTGCACGTTTGAGTCGCGCATCTGTAATTTCAAAACCAAACGGTTTTACTAAGTGTAAGTTGGAACCTGAAGCCAAGCTTAATCTACCTATATTACCTGTGTTTGTGGGGATTTCGGGTGCTACAAGTACGATATTGTATGCCATTATTTAAACTTTATATAATCAATTTCTATCTTAAAATCACCAGCTCTTTTCTCGCTTGAGGTAAAACCAACACGTAAAATCTTTTTTAATTCTTCTTGTGTCAGTCTTCCTGGCCTTTTACTTCCTATGTTATAGCGATCAAATTCTGAAAAAGCAATTTCTGCTTCCACCCATTTCCAATCGGTTGGTTTCAAAGATACTTTGTAATACGGAAGATACCAACGTTTGTCCATCTCAACAGTAAAACCCATAATGTAGTTTTTAGAGCGATAGCGAATAATTACTTTCGAAAACGAAGAAAGGTCCATTTTTTTGAATCTGCTTTTATAAGACGAAAATCCGCCATTATTTTCAAGGGAAACGGTTCCGTCAAATACTACACCATCATCTGTAAATCGATACGCACCTTTGGAAAGTCCGCCCATAACACCATCATCAGTAATGCTCCAAAGTTCGCCGTCTTTATATTTTCCAAAATCAATTTCAGTTTTTTGCGCACATAGTATTTGTGTGATCATGAAGAAACTTAATACATATATCTTTTTCATTCTTTTTTAGCTAAATATACAAAGATTTCGAAAAGATTGAAATTTCTGGGTAAGCAAAACAAGTTTGCTTGTGCTTTATTTTTTTATGAAATCTCACCTACAATTTTGGCTGGAACACCTGCAATGATGACGTCATCAGGAAAACTTTTGGTGACGATTGCACCACTTCCGACAACGACATTTTTGCCAAGTTGTACGCCTTTTAGGATGGTAACATTATTTCCAATAAATACATTTTCGCCAATGTGAACTTCTTCCGGATCCGGATCCGTTTCGTGGCGTTTATCAATGGCTAAGTTATGAAATGAACTATCGCTGATATGACAATTGTAACCAATGACTGTATTTTTTGAAATCGTGATTTTCTTTTCTGCTGTAATGACACACGAATTGTTAATCGCTACATTCGCTTCAAAGAAAATTTCAGCCGTTGCGCCGCGTGCTTCCACATATCCATATCCACTAAATAAATAAGGCGATCTGTAGATTCCGAAACATACCTGGTTGCCAAAATGCAGCTTTCCATTACCTTGTAAAAGCAATGGTTGTATGCGTGTTGGTTTTCCAGTGGTAGGCATGTTGGTGCTTAGAAATTTATATTTCCAAATTTTTAAGCGCAATACCGTATGTTTCAAAAACTTCTTCATGGCTTAAAAATACACATTTTCTGTAAGCCGTCTTATACTTCTGCACTTTCTGCGTTGATTTTACCAAATAATGATTTCCAAAAGATCAAGACTAGCAATGCAAGCGCGATAAAACTACGGATGCAATGCGCCATCACCACACCTTCAATACCAACTTCATTCGTTAAGTAAATGCTTAAATAATAGAATAATCCTAATGAAGCTATTTCCACAAACAAATAATGACCTAACATTTTTTTAGCGTACAATTGATACGCAATGACTAATGAAATGACTTTAAAGAAATCGCCCAAAAGTTGCCATATAAATAAACTTTCGGTCGCTAAAAATTCTTCATTGTATACAAATTCAATGACATAAATTCGCAAGAAATAAATCAAGATTAAACCAATTCCGAATATCGGCAAAATGGTTTTATAGAAACTGAATACAATCGATCGAAACCCTTGAATGGTTTTATTTTCAGAAAGTTTTGGCAATACATACAACGATAATAATGATGTGACAAATATTAAATATTGATTCGAAATTCGCTGCATGGCTTCCCAATAACCAGCTTCATTTTCTCCAATGGTTTCTATGATATGATTTCGAACAAATACATAAATGATGGGAAATATAAATGCTGAAACCGCCGCCATAATCGTGTACGACAGGTATTTTTTGAAATACTCTTTTGAAAATGCTTTCGACTTAAATTTTGGTAATGAAACACGTTCTTTGTAGAGTAAAATTAAGCTGACAATCAATAAGATTGATGGTACAATACTTAACGCAACCAACGCGCCATCTAATTGATATTTCCAAACTAAATAGACTGTAATGACTAAATTTACAAGATATCCAACAATGTTGACTACAATGAATTTTTTGTATTTTTCAAATCCATTGATAATGCCCAAACAGAACATATTGAGCGCGTACAAAGGCAATACAAGAGCCAGTATTTTAAAGATGTAACTGAATTCTTTTCCTTCAAAAATCAAGCTGTTCCAGTAGCTTGCGCCAGCATATAAAATGACAGAAACAATCAATGTTGCGACTAAAATCACCACCAATGCGGTGGATAATACTTTTTGAAGTTCGGCTTGATCTTTTTTATGTTCGGCAGTATATTTTACAACGCCTGAGAAGATTCCGAACGTTGCCAATGCGTAAATTGTTTTTAGAAAATCTCTCAAATTTCCTACAGAAGCCATGCCTTTTGGACCGACAAATTCTGCCAATGCTTTGGAAGTCAACACGCCAACGATTACGTTGATGAATATTGCAATACTATTGAAAGACGTAATTTTCAACAGCAAATTATTAGCAATATGCGCTTTTAGTTTCTTCACGAAAATCTATTTAAAACTGCAATAATAGTAGTAATGTCTGCTTTTTCCATGACTGGACTGATAGGCAAACTCAAACATTCAGCATGTATTTTCTCCGTGATCGGAAAGTGTAAATGATTCCACTCTTTATACGCTTCTTGTTTGTGCGGCGGAATTTCGTAATGAATTAAGGTTCCGATGTTGTTTTCGGTTAAATACGCTTGTAATTTGGCTCTGTTTTCCGTTCTGATGACAAATTGATGAAATACATGCGATTCGTCGTTTTTATACGTTGGTAAGATGAGTAACGGATTGTGGATCTCGGTCAAATAGCGTTTGGCGATGTTTCTTCTAATTTCATTATCGGCATCTAATTTTGGTAATTTTACACGTAAGAAAGCAGCCTGAATTTCATCCAACCGATTGTTGACACCTTTGTACTGATTCACATATTTAGAAGAACTTCCGTAATTGCGAAGTTTCGTGATGATTTCCGCTAAACTTGCATCATTTGTCGTTACGGCACCAGCTTCGCCCAACGCACCTAAATTTTTTGTTGGATAGAAACTAAACCCTGCTGCATCACTGAGATTTCCTGCTTTTTTTCCGTGACTATTTTTCGCGCCGTGTGCTTGTGCGGCATCTTCCATGACCAATAAATCATGTTGTTTTGCGATCTGATGAATTTGACTCATTTCCACCAATTGTCCATATAAATGCACGACCAAAATTGCTTTTGTTTTTGGCGTAATGACTGCTTCAATTTTAGTGGAATCTATATTGAAAGTTTCCAAATCGGGCTCAACCAATACAGGAATTAATCCAGCTTTAGTAATTCCTAAAATACTGGCAATGTATGTGTTTGCAGGCACGATAACTTCGTCACCTTCTTTGAGCTTTCCTTGAATTTTATACGCTTCTAAGATTAAGATTAACGCATCTAGCCCGTTACTAATTCCAACACAAAAATCAGTTCCGCAATAGTTTGCGTACGATTTTTCAAACGCTTTTACATTGTTGCCCAATACGTAATAGCCTGAATCTAAGAAGTTTTGAAAGGCTTCCTGAAATTCAGTTTCAAACCGCGCATTGAGCTTATGTAAGTCTAAAAACTTGATCATGTGAGCGAAATTTTAAAGATATCTTGCGTAAAACAAACGCAACCCAATTCTTCTTTTTGCTTGAGCAATCCGGAATTGTACCCTAATTCGTTGTCAGCATCAACGGTTCCCATACTGAAATAGTGCATGCCTTCTTTTTCGAATTTTTCTATCAAATAGATAAATAAATATTCCAACGCACGCACCGAAGTTCCTTTTGTGGTATTGGCTCCGTATTGTGATTTGACAACGTTGTTGTGCTTAAAAATGGTGATTCCTGCTAGGATTTCGTCTTCTAATTTGATGTTATATTGAATGATGCTTGATGGGAAATCCGTTTGCAATTTGGTAATTTCGGCTAACGAATGCACTGGTTTTGCGCTGTATTTTTCATCTAATTTTGGCGCTAATACTTCATTCCAAAATTCGGCAAGACTTCCGTTTTCTTCTATTTCAAAACCTAGATTGTGGTTTTTATCAAAATGCTTTCGTTTGGTTTTATGAATTTGAACTTTTTCTGTGTAATCAATGGCTAAAACGAGATTTCTAGATTTTAATTTCCCGTATAAACTTAGAAAATATAACAGTTCGTTCGTTTTTTGCGAATGATAGATTTCAGGAATCGTTTTTATGATGAGTTGCTTAAAATTTGCTGCTTTTGCATACTTCATCACGGAAAGCAATAATTGATGTACTTCGTATGCGCCAATATTTTTGGGTAAAATTAAACCACCAAACGTCAATCCCTGATGTGAATACAAGTGCTTTTTACGTTGATTTGCAGGAAACAATCCTACTAGCTGATCTTTTTTGAAAAGCAGCAACGAATGGTCTTCAAATCGGTCTTTATGATAGTCCATAAAGTTTCGATAGAACAGAAATGAACTATTTTTTGCGGTGGAAACAAAGTTGTCCCAAAGCGTTTGGTGTTCTGGCAAATATTTGGTTAGTGTGTAAATGTTAGGTTTGTTTTAGAAAAAGTGAATTTACTAATTTTATTGTGAGTTAAATAAAAGTATTTTGTAAAATGTTTTTAGTTTTTTATTCTTTGACTTTAATTATCTTAAGAATACTGAATAAAACTAAAATCATGATTCAACTAGAGCTTTTCATAAAATTAAAAAATTAGCTTCCCATTAACAAACTTAATAACTTTCACTTTACGCTCTTTTTTTCTTGATAAAAAACGAGCCAAAAAATCAAGTCTGCACGTAGGAAATTGCTTCGCACCACTCGCTTTCAAAGCTACATGCTTAAAGCTGCGCTTTGCAATTCCGCTTTTTCGCTCATTATTTCTTAGTACAGACAGTTTCCGCTTTGATTTAAAAATAAGCTAGATGATTTTGATTTGAATTGAGATTCTTATAGATTTAACATCATCAAAAACTAATTACTCAATCAAAAGATCATTTCACTCACTATATCTTTCGCAATTAGAATAATTAAGTGAAATTTAGCATAAAAAAAGATGAAAATATTAGCTACAATACTACTGCTAACTTTGGCTATTACTTGCCAATCTCAGAGTACATTTAATAAAGATGCTGAATTAAAACCTCCTTTTAAGAATCAAGCTGAACAAGAAAATTATTGGGCACAAGAACTTTTTAAAAAAGAGTACAAAAAAGCTGATTATAAAGTTTATACTGATGAAATAAAGGAAATAGATAATACTAAATTTGTTTATGATAATAAATACTTCAAAGTTCACAATACGAATCAGCGTCTAAAACTGATTTTCTCCAAAGGCATTTTATACCCGCAACTTATTAGTGGATTTACAAGCGAACCACGAAAATCGAAAAAAGAGCTTGATTCTTTATCAAATTCCCAACGTTATCTTTATGAAATGGCAAGAGGAGATAATTTGACTATTACGAGTTTAGTGGAACTTAAATTTTTATCGAACTCACCACAAGTGAAGCGCTTTCGTTTTTGGGTATATAGATCAAAATCAGCTAATCCTCATGCGTATCTATTTGAGTTGACAAACGAAAAGGCCACTGAAAAGACCGATTTAACAGAATTTATTGAGCATTCAAAACTTACTTTTTTGAAAGCAGGTTGGATAATTTTATGAATTATTAAACCTCACTAATCAACCTTCCGAAAAACCACATTTCCATCACCATCAATGTATTCATACATGCCGCTTGGTGCGTTTTTATTGATAATGGAATGACTTGTATCGGGTTGTAAGTTGTCCAACAACTTCGGATTGTCGCCTAGATATGTGAATATCGTTCGGAAGAGATTTACAGACGTTTTTAGTTGGTCATCGTAGGCTGGCGCAATAGTGTCTGGCCATTTGATGGCTAATGCTGCCGAAAATGCTGAGTAAATAAGTTTTTTGTCAGTTTGCTTTTCAAAGAGTTCTTTGGTATACTTCAGTCCAACATACCCACCGTGATCTGCCGCAATGACAATGAGACTATTTGGATCATTTTTAACGATTACTTGCGTAATTTCTTTGAGCCATTGATTGGCTGCTACTACTTGTTCTAAATAATTTTTACGTTCGACTTCAAGCGTTTGCGCTTGATTTTTGAAGGTTGTAATGTGTCCTGGTGCAATTTTTTCAATGAAGTAAAAGTTTCGCTTTCCGCGATTGTTTCGAATGGTTTCTTCTAACGGATCAATGAGTTTTTTGCGCATTCCAAACGCGCCAAATCCAAACCAAGGAACTTCGTCCATAGCAAAATTACAGGAATCGTATGCAATCGTTGGTCGATTTAATAATAGGTACGGATTTTCTAGGAATAGAAACGTTTGATAGTCGTTGTTTTTCAAAGTTTCTATCACTGGATTTTTTCCTGCAATGAGTTCTCGTGCGCCAAATAATTGTTCGCCTTTGTAGTGATGTTTCATCGCAAACATTGAACTGTTAGACAATACCGTAGACGTATAATTGCTTCTAAAATTCTTATAAAGCTTGAAGTTTTCCGCTTCTAAATACGATTCAAATTCTTGATTATCAAAATTATACGGATCTTTCGCCAATTCTGTAAAATTGACATATCCATCGGGTTGAATGATATATATGTTTGGAAATTTATTGAATTTCGTTTGAACGATTGCATCGGGTTGTGTTTGCCAATCGTCGGAATCAAAAGCTGCTCTGTACAAGGTTGGCAACAGACTTACAAACGCTACAAATGCCATAATGAATTGCAAAACAATGATTTTTTTATAGTGTTTTCTGAGTAAAATCGCGAGAAGCATAGCAATAATCATACATGCCAACATGATTTTCCGTTGCTCAAAGTTGTAGATTCTTCCCGTAAAAAAGAAGACAAAAACCGTAGCATTTAGAATGGGCAATACATAAGGTTGAAATTTATGTAGAAATTTTAATCGCTTTACAACTTGCCAAGAGATGAAGAAGACAAGCATCGGTAAGATCAAATATAGACTTACAAAGATGCCAAATTGAAACACCGAATTGACCAACATAAAGTTGGAATGATATACATAAATGAACGAATATAAACCTGCTGCAATGGCAAATACAATTGGATATTCTTTGCTGTTTGCTACAAACGCTTCTACGTATTTTCGAAATTTAGTCAGCATATTTTTTCTTGAATAAGTATAATACGCGTTCCGAATCCGTGATTTCTTTTTTATCGATGAGTTCGAAATATTCTGAATAGGTGTTTTCGAAATGTTCCAAATTGTAATGTCCAAATTGATCTTTGAATTCCGCTTTTGCATTGAGCAAACGCGTTGCATACGAATCGCTTCGTTTTGGGAATTCAATGATTAAATGCTCTGAAATAGCGGCAAAAAATGCTGCCGAATTTTCAAAAGGCACATTTCCCGTTAAGGATAAGTGATGAATTAACGCCAATGCCAACGTAACTTCTGGCTGGAATTCTTGCACACGTTGTACAAAAGAGAAACGTTCTGTATTATGAAAACCAATCGCTGCTGACGGATTGAGCAAATCAATCACAAATGGCAACATGTTGGTTTCTTTGTTTTTCTTTACCGCATACTGATTTTGATCGACCGCATTGTTGTCAATATCGCCCACCAACGCCAATTCGATATCGCTTGTAATTTGACGCACAAAAGTTCCGTCATTTCCACCAACATCTATGATTTTTTTCGCGTGAAGCGATTGAATCCACTCGTTTATGATGTTTGATTTTAACGAAAAAGCGTTGTCAGAATAGTTGGTTTTTTGGTAATAATTTCCCCATTCCGATTGTTCCTTGAGTTGTATTTTTTTGATATAATTGTATAAGTTATCAATGATATTAAACAATCCTTTTTTCGATAAAGTCGCTTGCTTACTTGCTTTTACGTCATCTTCTTGATGCTTGTTTTCATATTTTGCCAATAAGTGAATATTCGTATATAAAAACGGATTGATTTTGGTCATTTTTGGCAATAAGGAAGCAATCATTTTGAGCGGAATTCCATCAATGAAATTCGACATCGTTTTCAAAAATTCAGCACCGTGATATTTTGCCAACACCAACGGTCCTAAAAAGTGCGTGATGAATTGTTTGTACGCGCGCCAAGGTGTATTTTCCTGATAAAAATCTAGCGAAAGTGTATCAATAAAGATCGCATTTCCGTTGTAAAAAGCAATGTTATACGCAGTGGCATCTTTGAGTGAAAAACCGTTTTGTAAGGCGTATTTCTGCAATTTTAACGTGTGTAAAGCGGCTTCTTTGTATTGTTGAAAACTCCATTCGTACGGATAGGTAATAAACGGAATTTGCTCCGGTTGAATACAAATCTGAGTTGCAGAACGTTCTGTTTCTTCATGCGGAATCAACAGTTTATGCTGAAATGCTTTTTCGAAGAAACCTGAACTTTTTAAGGCTTCGTATTGTGGAAAATACCTTGGAAATATGATTCTTTTGATCAGATTGTTTTCTATATATACATGTCCGCTAGGATCACGATAGGAAGAAGCATGTCGGGAATTAGTTGTCATCTTTCGATGGATTTTCTATCTTGGAATCGTCAATATTAATATCGTCAAACACTTCGTTTTCAGAAATATTTTTATGCAAGCCAAAGATGGATTTTATTTTATATTTAATGCTTTTGTAAAACAAGGCAATTCCAGCTACAGCTGCAACTAGTGCTTGAATTAACATCGCTCCTAATCCAGCGTCAAAATAAAGAAAATACATAGTTTGATATTTTGGTAAAGATAGAAAAATTTAGTTTTTACGCGTGGTTATGTATATATATTAATTTAGGAACTGGCAACATACATTTTTTGTGGCTATAATTTTGAAATTATTTTTCAATTTTGTTGAAAACCGCAGTTCCTTCATCATCAATATATTCGTAAACACCACTTGGCGCATTTTTTTCAATGAGTGAAAAACTTTGATCTTTTTCTAAGTGTGTTAAGTAACTTTCATCTTCACTTAGATAGGCAAATAAGGTTCTGAATAGGTTTACATTCGTTTTTAGTGTTGAATCATAGACAGGTGCCGTATTGTTTGGCCATTTGATCGCTAAAGCAGCAGAGAAAGCAGCGTGGATTAACTCGCTATCTGTAAGCTTTGTTTTGAGTTGATAGGTATATTCCATCCCAATATAACCGCCATGATCTGCCACAATCACAATCAGACTGTTTGGATCATTTTCTAAAATGACATCCGTGATTTCTCGAAGCCAATCGTTTGCTTTTTTTAGCTTATCAATGTAGATATCTCGTTCGCCTTGTACACCCGTAGAAAACTTTTTTTGTGTAGCAATATGACTTGGGGCTATTTTTTCTATGAAGTAAAAGTTTTTGGTAGATGTATTATTTTGAATGGCATTTTTTAAGGGAGCAATTAGATCTTTTTGATTGCTGAAACCTCCTGAACCAAACAACGGAACTTCGCTATATTCAATATTGCATTCATCGTACAAAATGGTCGGTCGATTTAATAATAAATACGGATATTCTAATAGTAAAAAAGTTTTGTAATCATTCTTTTTTAAGGTAGAAATCACAGGATTGTTTCCAGCAATTACTTCGCGCGCATTGAATAATTGTTCGCCTTTGTAATGATGTTTCATGGCAAACATGGAACTGTTTGATAATATGGTAGATGCGTAGTTGCTTCTGTAATTTTTATAGAGTTTGAAGTTTTTTTCTTCTAGATAGGTTTGAAATTCGCTGTTGTCAAAATTATATGGATCTTTTTCCAATTCAGAAAAATCTACGTATCCATCTGGCTGAATGATATAAATGTTGGGTGTTTTTTTAAATGTTGCGGTTTCAATCGCGTCTGGTTGTTGCAACCATTCGGTAGATTGTGTTGCATATTCATACAGTATTGGCGGAATTTTGACGAAGGCAATCAACGCAAGTATGAATTGAAGAATGACTATTTTTTTGTAATGTTTGGTGAGCAGAATCGCGATGCAAGTTGTTACGAAAACTCCCAAAACGAGCATTTTCCAAGCAGTAAATCCGTATGTTTTTTCAATGATGAAAAAGGTGAAAAATGCAGCATTTAGTATTGGAATCATGTACACTTGAAACCTTCTTAATTTTGGGATTTTCGCGATGATTCCTGTTGCAAGTGTAAAGATAATTATGGGTATTATGATGTAATACAATAGTATAACTCCAAATTGAGTCCAAGAATTCACCAGCTCAAAGTTTGTTCCGTAGGTGTGTACAATTGCATATAAACCAGAAGCTATGGCTGATAAGACGAGATAGCGCCTTTTATTTTTGATGATTTCTTGCAGCATTTTTTTATGTTTACGAATCACAACTATGTGTTGTTAGCTAAATCGCAGCAATGTAACAAATTTACTTTTTACGCGCTGTCAAATGATAGATATTGATTCCCAAAATGGCAAAATTGGTGATAATAATTGGCAAACCTACACGTAATGTTGGCATTAGAAAACCGTACGTGACAAATAGTAAGCAACCAACTGCATTGATCATTCGTAAGTTTTTTAAGTCTTTCATGGTAAAAGAGACCAATACCGCCAATGATGCTAAGTAGCCTATCCATTCTGTTCCTGTGATTCCGAGTAATTCCATGTTATGAGTTTATGAGTTATGAGTTATGAGTTATGAGTTATGAGTTATGAGTTATGAGAAAATAAATCTTTTATTGATAGTAATACGTCATTTCAAGTATTATTTGAGATCAAAATATATTTTGATTTCAACTACCTAGCGAAGCTATTCAGTATGAAATTTTGTGTTTCGATATACTCAACAGAGCTATTGAGAAATGTTTTTCATTACTAATACCATTTACCAATTGAAATTACCGTAATAAACCGCCCTTTTTTCCTTTCTACTTCAAAATAAAATTTCGGCAGAGCTATGGCTATGACTCACTTTTCTTTTTTGTGTAAAGCAAAAAATCATCACTTTCTTTTACAGTAATTTCAATTAATAACTGGTATAAATTTTCTTGTTCTCGATACACCAAATCACAGATTTGGCACTCGAACTGACGAAAATCTGAAAATCATCAATCGAAAATCGTCAATCAAAAAAAGGCTTCACTGCGTAACAATGAAACCTTTTTTTCGATGTAAATCATATTTTTAGATGATTTTGTTACGCTTTCTGTCTACTTCAGTTAAGTGCACTTTTCGTATACGTAAAGCGTTTGGCGTTACTTCTACGTATTCATCTTTTTGAATGTATTCTAATGCTTCTTCTAATGAGAATTTGATTGCAGGAACAATTTTTGCCTTGTCATCTGCTCCAGAAGAACGTACATTACTTTGCTTTTTAGCTTTTGTAATGTTGATGGTCATATCATCTTGACGAGAGTTCTCACCAATTACTTGACCTTCGTATATTTTTTCTCCCGGTTCTACGAAAAACTTTCCTCTATCTTGTAATTTATCAATAGAATATGGAATTGCTGTTCCGTTTTCCATCGATACTAAAGATCCTGAAATACGTCCTGGAATTGCTCCTTTTACAGGTTGATATTCCTTAAAACGGTGCGCCATAATAGCTTCACCCGCAGTTGCCGTTAATAATTGATTACGCAAACCAATAATTCCTCTTGATGGAATCATGAATTCGCAAACCATACGATCACCTTTCGCTTCCATGGATAACATTTCTCCTTTACGAAGCGTTACAAATTCAACCGCTCTACCTGATACATTTTCAGGAAGATCAATCGTTAATTCTTCAATTGGCTCACATTTTACTCCATCAATTTCTCTGATAATTACTTGTGGTTGTCCAATTTGTAATTCGTATCCTTCTCTACGCATTGTTTCAATTAGAACCGATAAGTGCAATACACCTCTACCAAATACTAGAAATTTATCTGCGCTTCCAGTTTCTCCTAAACGAAGTGCTAAGTTTTTCTCTAATTCTTTTTCTAAACGATCTTTAATATGTCGTGATGTTACAAATTTCCCATCTTTTCCGAAGAAAGGTGAATCGTTAATTGTAAACAACATACTCATAGTTGGCTCGTCAATAGCGATTGTTTTTAATCCTTCTGGATTTTCTAAATCAGCAAGCGTATCACCAATTTCAAATCCTTCTAAACCTACAATAGCACAAATATCTCCCACTTGAATTTCAGTAGCTCTCTTTCTACCAAGTCCTTCAAATGTGTATAATTCTTTAATTTTTGTTTTGACAATTGTTTTATCACGTTTTACCAACGCAACTTGCATTCCTTCTTTTAGTGTTCCTCTTTGCAAACGCCCGATTGCGATACGTCCTGTAAAGGAAGAGAAATCTAAAGATGTAATAAGCATTTGTGTAGATCCGTCTTCAAAATCTGGTGATGGAATGTGCTCCATAACCATGTCTAATAAAGGTTCTATAGTGTCTGTTGGTTTTTGCCAATCGTCCGACATCCAGTTGTTTTTCGCAGAACCGTATACTACTGGGAAATCTAACTGCCATTCTTCTGCACCTAATTCGAACATTAAGTCGAATACTTTTTCGTATACTTCTTCTGGCGTACAGTTTTCTTTGTCTACTTTGTTGACAACCACACATGGTTTTAATCCTAAGTCAATCGCTTTTTGCAATACAAAACGCGTTTGTGGCATTGGACCTTCAAAAGCATCTACTAATAGTAAAACGCCATCCGCCATGTTTAGTACACGCTCTACTTCTCCTCCGAAATCGGCGTGACCAGGTGTATCAATGATGTTTATTTTTGTTCCTTTGTAGTTTACAGAAACGTTTTTAGAAGTAATGGTAATTCCACGTTCTCTTTCTAAATCGTTGTTATCAAGAATTAAATCTCCTGTATTTTCATTTTCACGAAATAGTTGACAGTGGTACATAATCTTATCTACCAATGTTGTTTTCCCGTGATCTACGTGTGCAATAATTGCAATATTTTTAATTGAAGCCATTTTTACCTCTTATTTTAAGCGTGCAAATGTACTGTTTATTTATTAGACAATACAACTTTCATGATTTTTTCCTTAATAATCTGTAAATTAATAGGTTATAAACCGAAAACTTCTTCTTTTTGGAATTTATTTTAAGGGCATTGAAGCCCATTTTATACTTTAAAACTATTGCAAGTATGGTGTTTTATGATAGATGTACTGAAAATTTGAGGTTAGCATGTAATCTTATTTAAGCAAAACACATCATCATGTAAAGTTTTAGTTATGATTGTGTAACGTTTCTGTTTCTTCAAGCACCTATTTGAGTATCAGTAGCAAAAATAGTTATTCTTTAATTGCTTTTTTTTATTGAAACGAATTATATATTGTTATTTTTGCACTCCTCCACAGATCGCCAAAAAAAAATTTAGTAAAACACATTTATCCTTTTATTTAGTATGAGAAAAATTTTATGTCTGTTCGCAATTATCTGTATTGTTGTTAGTTGTGGAAAAAAGAGTTCTGAATCGTATTACATTCCTAAAGACGCTATTGGCGTTATGTATGTAAACCTTGCATCGCTTTCTAAAAAAAGTAGCGACGTTGATTTTAAAGATTTAACAATCAACAAAATGATTGACGAGCAAGCGCCAAAAGAAATGCAAGACTTCATGAATACCTACATGACTGCAGAAAATATGGAAGCTACATTTCGTAAAGAATTTATTTTAGGATTTGTTTCCATAGATCGTATGTCTGGTTTAGGTGGACTTATTATACCAATTAAGGACGGAAAATCTTTTGAAAGTATGATTCAGTCCATGTTGGACAAAATGCCAATGATGGAAAAACAAGAAAACGTTGGAAAAGGCAAAGCCTTTACGGTGTATTCAACGAATGAAGTTGCCATTGGTTGGGATAATGAAACTGCGTTAATTATTGGTGCAAAAAGTTATGCCGGAACAGAATTAATTGACCTAACAGAATTAGATAAATCAAAAAGCATTTACGCTACTGATTACTACAAAGGTTTCTTTGATAAAAACAAAGATATGGGAATGCACATTACCTCTACGCCTTTAGGAACTGTTTTAAATTCATTGATGAGCATGACTGCTGGAATGGATATTGATTTAGAAAACAACAACATGACCTATTATGGTAATTTTGAAGATGACCATGTTCATACAGAAACGAAGTTGAAATTAAACAACGATTTTAAATCTTTATTAGGATATACATCTTGGATGAGCACCGATTATGACGCTTCTTTGTTAAATGCAATTCCAGAAAAGCCAACAATGTTACTAAAATTCTCAATGGATCCTGTTGCGTTTTACAAGCACATTGAAAGTTTACAAAATAACAAAGTACTACCAACGGAAGTTAGAGGTCAATTGAAAGAAGGAATCCAACGAATGAATCGTGAGATGAAACGTGAAGTTGGCATGACTGGTGACGATTTAGCCGAAGTTTTTAATGGCTCCATGCTTTTCGCTTTGACGGAAGGTAAAATGGTAAAAGACACCGTGTATACTTATAATTATTATGATGAAGACGCTCCTGAATACGAAGTTGTTGATAAAAAAATTCCATACGTATACAGCGCTATTTCTATCAAAGATAGATCGAAGTTTGATACATTAATGAATGTCATCATGGAAAAAGAAGCTCCTATGGAAACGAAAGGAAAAGATTATTACCAAATAGAGAGCGACGTCTTTGTCGTAATCAAAAATGATATTCTTTTTATGACCAATGATGTAAGTAAAGCTGATGAACTTCATGCAAATGGAAAATTAACAGCAAACCTTTCTAATTTCGAACATAAAGCTAATTTATCACATTCATTATACCTATACACGGATACTAATTTTTACGAAATGTATAGTGATTTAATGCCAAACGCTTCAAGTTTTAGTCCTTATGGTGCTTTACTTGGAAGTTTCTCTGAAGATACTAGCAAGTTATATAAGGACTATTTTGGCGAGAATCATTATTTTATGGATGTGAACGGAACGGAAACTTTTACCTATACAAAAGGAGAAGGAAATTCTTTAGTGCGTATGATTATGTATTCTGATGCAATGGTAAAACAATTTGCTAAATTGTCAGAACAACAATATAAATAATTGCCTTTACACGTCAACTATTTCTGTGAATATTAACATCACATCTATTATTCCAACATACTTTACTCCGGCTTCTTCGGAAGTTTGGAGTAAAGATTTTTGTTTATTACCAAATGAAAAGTACTTGATAAAAGCGGCTTCTGGAAGCGGAAAAAGTTCTTTTTTTAATTTTTTATTTGGTTTGAATGATAAATATAATGGCACCATTACGTTTGACGCAACTGCTATTTCATCGTTTACTGAAACCGATTGGACACGCATTCGACGCGAAAAGATATCACTCGTATTTCAAGGATTGCGCTTGTTTCCTGAATTGACAGCTTTGGAAAATATTCAATTGAAAAACCAATTGACCAATTACAAAACCGAAGCGGAAATTTTGACGTTCATGAATCGTTTGAATGTTACTGAACTCGCTCACAAAAAAGCAGAAACCTTATCATACGGACAACAACAGCGTATCGCAATCATTAGAGCATTGTGTCAGCCATTTGAATTGTTATTATTAGATGAACCTTTTAGTCATATTGACGACGTACAAATTACCAATGCAACACAATTGATTACAGAAGAAGTTTCCAAACGAAATGCTACACTTGTGGTCGCAAGTTTGGGTAATAGCTATGATATTGCGTATACTAAAACCTTCTTGCTGTGATTCGAACGTTATTAAACAAACAAATTCACTTTTCGCAATTATTATTTTTTGCGTTGACTTCGAGTCTCGGATTGGGAATTTTATTGGTAGCATTTCAACTTTTTATAGATACACAATCACTTTTTAGCACGTCCAATGATTTATTGGGCAATCAAAACCTCATCATTTACAAAGATTTAGGACGTAATAATGCGTTTACTTCAGAAGAAATTTCCAAGATTGAACAACAAGATTTTGTCAAAAAAGTGGGCGGTTTTACACACGGAACTTACAGAGTTGTCGCAAGTGTTACGTTGGCGAATTATACAGGAATTTCTACAGAAATGTTTTTGGAAGCCATTCCCGACAACTTTATTGATATTGAAAGTGCCGATTGGACTTGGAAACCTGGCGATAAAGAAGTGCCGATCATCATCCCAAAAAATTACATCAATTTATATAATTTCGGGTATGCTGCAAGTACTGGAATGCCGCAAATTGATGAAAATATCATTCGCGAGATTCCTATTGAACTTTCTTTGTATGGCTCCTCACAACAAAAAAAATACAACGCGTATATTTTGGATGCTTCCGAAAAAATAAATTCTATTTTGGTTCCAGAATCGTTCTTGAAACATACCAATCAAACCTTAAGTCCTGAAAAAGCTTCTAAAATTTCCAGAATCATCTTAGAAGTCACCAATCCTTCTGATCCGAATGTATTGGATTTTTTAAATTCGAACCATTACAAATACTTGAAGAATGACGTACAAACTTCCAGAATTAGTTATTTTTTACAATTGATTTTAATGATTGTCTTAGGCATTGGAATTTTGATTACTGTATTATCAATTACTTTGGTCATCACCAACATCAATTTATTGATTTTAAAGAACAAACAAACAATTTGTCAGTTACACTTTTTAGGTTTTTCTAGTGCTCAAATCGCCAAAGTATATCATTCTATATCTTATAAAATTTTAGGAGTTTCTATTCTAATTGCCTTTTTGCTTGCGGTGGCTTGCAAGTTCACCTTTGCGCCGTATTTAGCCATATTACAAGCAGAAAATAGTTCATTTTCTTTGGTATATGTAGCCGTAGCTGCCATGGTATTATTTGTGGTATTAGCCATTTATTACACCAAACATACGAATAGAAAAATTCAGCAAATGACCGCAATAAATACGAGCTTATTAACTTCTGAAATTTAACTATCTTTGTGCAAAATTTACAACGTATGCAACTCAGTTCTATTCCAAAAATAAAACACATAAATTCTAATAATTTCTTTTTATTGGCAGGTCCATGCGCTATTGAAGGCGAAGATATGGCGTTGCGTATTGCAGAAAAAGTGATTAAAATTACGGATGCTTTAGAAATTCCTTACATCTTTAAAGGAAGTTTTAAGAAAGCGAATCGGAGTCGAATTGATAGTTTCACTGGTATTGGTGATGAAAACGCCTTAAAGATCCTTAGAAAGGTTTCTGAGACCTTTGACGTGCCAACAGTTACGGACATTCACGAAGTTTCAGACGCTGCCAAAGCTGCGGAATATGTTGATGTTTTACAAATTCCTGCTTTTTTAGTGCGTCAAACAGATTTAGTGGTGGCTGCAGCCAAAACTGGAAAGGTTGTGAATTTGAAAAAAGGACAGTTTATGAGTCCTGAAAGCATGCAACACGCCGTACAAAAAGTATACGATGCTGGAAACCAAAAAGCTTGGATTACAGACAGAGGAACCATGTTTGGTTATCAAGATATGATTGTAGATTTTCGTGGAATTCCTACGATGAGACAATTTGCGCCCACCATTTTAGATGTGACACATTCGTTGCAACAACCCAATCAATCTAGTGGTGTAACAGGTGGAAGACCTGACATGATAGAAACCATAGCACGTGCTGGGATTGTGAATAATGTTGATGGATTGTTTATTGAAACACATTTTGATCCGGCGAATGCAAAGAGCGATGGCGCAAATATGCTTCATTTGGATCATTTGGAACGCTTATTAACCAATTTGGTAAAGATTCGTAAAACGATTACTTCTTTGTAGACTTTTTCTAGACTTGCTTAGACTTCTTGGATTGCTGGACTTGTTAGATTGAGTTTATGAGT
>CAYGPQ010000072.1:0-22763 GCA_964351775.1 uncultured Kordia sp.
GTCTAAAATGAGATTTAATAGTAAAAAAAGGAATAAAAATAAATAATATTAAAATCTTTACACCATGAAGACATTAAAATTAGTACCGTTGTTTCTAGTCGTATTTTTATTTTGCAGCTATACAGTCGTAGCGCAAGAAGATGAAGAGGAAGAAAATGCACCTACTGTTTTGGTAGCGGTTTATTTGGGAATGGAAGATAACCAATACACATTCACTTACAAAGCTGAAGACGGAGAGAAAAGCACCATAAGTATTGATAAAATGGCGGAAGCGGTAAAACAAAAATTTGATCTAACCACACAGACATTTGTTGGTAAAACATTTGAAGTCACTTTTTCTACAGAAAATGTAGCAGATGAAGAAGACATGCTGACTAGCATCAGGACTATTCTGGCTTTGAAACTTTTATAAAAAACCTTTTCTAAGAGATAAAGGCACTTGTTTGCACAATGAGTGCCTTAATAACGTGAGTTTCTATATGATAAGTTTGTATGCACTAAAAAACCTATTCTCGATACGATTTTCTATCGAAAATCACTCGAATTGACGTTTTGAAATTTAAAATGTAAAACGCGAAATGTAAAATTTAAAAGTAAAATCTGATAGAAAATTAAGCTAAAAAAACAAAAAACGAACCAACAAAAAACAAAGGAGCAAAGCGACTTTAAAAGCAACAGTAAGAAAATCTAACAGCGAAGTGTTCTAACAGCGATAGCGGTCTAACATCTAACAGCGCAGCGATCTAATAAGACACATACTCCACAATTTCTAAACCGTAACCAATCATTCCGACACGTTTTTCTTGATGTGTATTTGTCACTAATTTAATTTTGCTAATGTTGATGTCGTGTAGAATTTGCGCACCAATTCCAAAATCTTTCGAATCCATTTTAATTCTTGGAGCTTTGTATTCGCCATCGTTTTGTAAGGCTTTCAATTCTTTGATACGACGCAGTAAGTTCAATGAACTACTATCTTGGTTGATGAATATAATGGCACCTTTTTCTTCTTCATTAATCAACTGAAACATATCATCGAGTTTTTTATCCGCATTATTGGTCAATGTTCCTAAAATATCATCGTTTACTAAGGTAGAATTGATTCGTGTCAATACAGGTTCGTCCGTAGACCAACTCCCTTTTGTCAATGCTACATGTACTTGATTATTAGTGGTTTGCAAATATGCGCGCAAGCGGAAATCGCCAAAACGTGTTTGTACGTCGAAGTCTTCTTTCTTTTCAATTAATGAATCATGCTCCATTCGATATGCTACCAAATCTTCAATAGAAACAATTTTTAGATCGAAGTTTTTTGCGACTTCTAACAATTGAGGCAAACGCGCCATGGTTCCGTCTTCATTCATGATTTCTACAATGACACCAGCGGGTTCTAATCCTGCTAAACGTGCAAAATCAATCGCAGCTTCGGTGTGTCCTGTTCTACGCAATACGCCACCTTCTTTAGCTTTCAGTGGGAAAATATGTCCCGGACGTGCTAAATCAAATGGTCTTGTATTTGGATCAATTAATGCTCGTACTGTTTTTGAACGATCGGCAGCAGAAATTCCAGTCGTAACTCCATTTCCTTTTAAATCTACCGAAATGGTAAATGCCGTTTCCATTGGATCGGTATTATTGCTTACCATCATGCCAAGTTGCAATTCTTTACAACGATTTTCGGTCAATGGTGTACAAATCAATCCGCGTCCGTGTGTAGCCATAAAGTTGATCATTTCTGGCGTTACCTTTTCAGCCGCTGCTAAAAAATCACCTTCATTTTCACGGTTTTCGTCATCCACCACAATGATTACTTTTCCTTGGCGGATGTCTTCAATGGCTGCGTGGATGCTATCTAGTTGTGTTTTGGCTTTCACTTTCGTAGTTGCGGTCATGTTTTCAGTGTAATTTGTAGACAAAAATAATCATTCTTATTAAAAATGGTCTAATAAAACATAGTAAAGATTGATGTGAGTATTATTAGAGACTATATTGAATTAATTCAACTGACTCATCTTTTCCATACTTGCTTGTTCAACTAATGAACAGCCTCTAATGTTCGAAAACTTTTAAGATGATATTAGATTTTGATTATAAAATCCCTTTTATATCTTGCTTGATGCGATTGTTTATTAAGAAATACACAATAAAATATAATGGAATTCCAAATGAAGTAATGAAAAAAGCGAGTAATTTATTTGTCGCTTCATTTCCAGTAGCATCTGTTACATTTTTTAAAAATATATTGGTACGTATGTAGTGATATAAAAATAGTGCTCCAAAAATAACAACGGTAACAATTAAGCCAACAGACATCCACTTTTCTAACTTTACATTATTATTCAAAATCGGCAATGCTAAGGCAGATAGTAAGAATGGTATGTAAAAGTAGAATGCCAGTTTTGATGATTTTTTATAAGATGCATAATTTTCTTTTGCATTTTCATATTCTTTATTTTCAAAGGCACCAAGTATTTTTAAGCGTTCTTCATTGATTCCTTTTGAAGCTAGCATTTCTATGACAAGTGCTCGCTCACCTTCGGTATAGCCATATTGTTGATAGTTCTTCACAACACTAATCAATTGTTGCTCACTAAGAGAACTGAATTTCTCAGTACTTTCTCTATCTAATGTTGTAATAGCTGCTTTTTTATAAACAACTTCTGTTTCTGTATCGTTTTTAGATTTTACAAATAAATTTCCTAATTGTACAAAGAAACCATCCAGACTAAATAACCCTTGATCAGACGTTGCTCTTCTGGTAAAGTAAATACTTAATGGCAACATAATCATGGTAGAGAGCCAGGTGCCAAGCCAAGGAGGAATACTTCCGTCTTCCGCACTGTTTTTTCCAAAAATTCCGATGAAGTGATAGGCTAAGAATAAACATATTGCAATGACCATTGGCAGCCCAATTCCACCTTTTCGGATAATGGCTCCAAGTGGTGCGCCCACAAAGAATAGAATGATACACGCAATAGCGACTGCAAATTTATCGTGCATGTATATTTTTTGATGATTGATCTTTTTCTCAATGCGCTCAAAACGATTTTGGGTATTTTCAAGCGTTGTAAGACGACCTTTAATGTTAGTGATAGAAATGTCTAAAGCACGTTTTTTATTTTTGAGTGTAAGAATTTCAAGCACGCTACTCATCGCAGCAATAGAATCGTGTGGTACGCGTTGCGTGGAATCTTTTTCAATGATCACAATTCCTGTACGTTTGTACATATTGTCCCCAAAGCCAATTTTTTCTTGATCGTATTTGCGTTCATTGAGCGCAATGGTATCAATTAATTGCCGTACATGATACATTTTGTACGTACTGTTGCTTTCGTCTTCAAAATCGACTTTATTGACTTCACGCAAGTCAACATTCATAATATATTTGTCAAACGAAACTTTGGCATGTGGCAGGCGCAATTGATCTTTAGGATCGGTCGATTTTACATCTTCATACCGATTACCATCAAACAATACCATTTGTAATATGTCTGAATCAGGGCTACTTTTCAGTTCGCCTTTTTTAGATTTCATTACAATTCGATTCTTCTTATCGTTTGATTTTTGGTGAATAACTACTTTTTCTAAAAGTTGATCGTTTTCTCCGTATTTTCTATCAACCTTAATATTAATGTTTCCGATATCATTAAAAACACCTTCGCCAATGGCTAATGCAGGTTTTTTCTTTGCTAAGTTTTTACGTAAGTTGTATTGTTTAAATTCTGACCAAGGAATAACATGGTTGCTAAAGAAGAAAGTACCGATTCCAAGTAGTACAATAAACACGATGAGGCTTCGCATGGCGCGTTGCAAAGAAATTCCTGTGGATTTCATCGCTGCAAACTCATAGCTTTCTGCAAATCGACCAAAAGTCATAATGGAAGAAACTAAAATACTTAGCGGTAATACTAACGGAATTAGTTTTGGCGCTGTATAGAGTAGGAATTTTAAAATAATTCCAGCATCTAGGCCTTTTCCAGCGAGTTCACCTATAAAAAGCCAAACGGTTTGTAATATAAATATGAACATAAATATTACAAACACGGTAAGGAAGGTAAAGAGGTAACTCTTTAGTATATATCTATCTAATATTTTCAAGCAGACTAATCGTTTTTATCAATGTAATAATCCTCGTATTTCGATTCGTCAAATATAAATAAGGTTTTTGATAAAGGGAGATTAGTTTTAAAAGAATTAACAGTTAAAGTGGTATTTGTTCCGTTTTTCCCTGTTTCAATTAAGTTGTAGATATGTTTTGTTTTGATATCAATCCCAAGTAATACAGTCTTAATGTCTGAATCTGTGTCAGTTGGCGTTAATTTAATGTATTGAATTTTTCTTCCTCGTACATTTTGTAAAATATCCCACGCGTAGGTATATCCGTTTTTGTAGAACGTAAGCATTTGTGAAGGCGATAAGCCGTCTTCATCATTTTCAGCATCTGTAATCGTAACTTCTTCATTTGCAGGAACAATAGTATATACTTTTTTAGTATCGTATATTTTGGTAAATCCTAAGAAGTTTAATAAGTATTTGTCGCCTTCAAGCGTTACATTTCCTTTAGATTCTTGCTTGGTATTCGCTTCTTTATTGTTCAACTCGTATTTGAAGTCAATTTGAATGTTTTCATAAGCATTCACTTTGGTAGAAACTTCATCTAATAGTTTTTTTGCTTTGTCAGCATCTTGTGCATTTGCATTGAATGCGAATACGCTTAATAAAACCACTAAAGCTAACTTTTTCATTTTATACATCTTTTTCGTTTTCTAATAATTGTTCTAAAGCTAAAATATCAGGAACTAGTACTTGTCGTGCTTTACTTCCTTCAAACGGACCAACAATTCCGGCTGCTTCTAACTGATCTATTAAACGTCCTGCTCTGTTGTATCCTAGCTTTAATTTTCGTTGCAATAACGATGCTGAACCTTGTTGTGCAATGACGATGACTTCCGCAGCCTGACGGAATAGTTTATCTCTGTCGGAGATGTCTATATCAAGACTTATGCCACTTTCTTCACCAACATATTCTGGCAGCAAATGTGCATCGGGATATGCTTTTTGTGCGCCTATAAAGTCTGTGATTTTTTCTACTTCTGGAGTGTCTACAAATGCACACTGAATACGAATTAAATCGTTTCCTTGTGTGTATAACATGTCACCGCGACCAATGAGTTGATCGGCACCAGAATTGTCTAAAATAGTACGTGAATCTATTTTCGACATTACACGAAACGCCACTCTGGCTGGGAAATTCGCTTTAATCATCCCTGTAATTACATTTACCGAAGGTCGTTGTGTAGCAATGATTAAATGAATCCCGATGGCACGTGCTAATTGCGCCAAACGAGCAATAGGTGTTTCCACTTCTTTTCCAGCCGTCATGATTAAATCGGCAAATTCATCCACCACTAATACGATGTAAGGTAAAAACTTATGTCCGTCATTCGGATTTAGTTTTCGTGCTTTAAATTTTGCGTTGTATTCAACAATATTCCGACACAAAGCATTTTTTAGCATTTCATAGCGGTTATCCATTTCAATACAAAGCGAATTCAACGTATTGATTACTTTGGAATTGTCCGTAATAATAGCTTCTTCAGAATCGGGAAGTTTGGCTAAATAATGACGTTCTATTTTGTTAAATAAGGTGAGCTCTACTTTTTTTGGATCAACCAATACAAATTTTACTTCCGCAGGATGTTTTTTATAAAGAAGCGATGTTAAAATACAATTCAGTCCAACCGATTTTCCTTGTCCAGTTGCACCAGCCATCAGTAAGTGTGGCATTTTGGCTAAATCCACGACTAAAGTTTCGTTGCTAATCGTTTTACCAAACGCAATGGGTAATTGCATTTCTGCTTCCTGAAACTTCTTAGAAGCAATTGCAGAGCGCATAGAAACAATTGCAGGATTTTTATTCGGCACTTCAATTCCGATGGTTCCTTTTCCTGGCATTGGCGCAATGATACGAATTCCTAAAGCTGCCAATGAAAGTGCAATATCATCTTCTAAGTTTTTAATTTTAGAAATTCGCACACCAGCTTCTGGAATGATTTCATAGAGCGTTACCGTTGGTCCAACGGTTGCTTTGATGCTGGCAATTTCTATTTTATAATTACGAAGTGTCGTAACAATTTGGTTTTTATTTTCTTCGAGTTCTTCTTGATTGATGGTGATGGAACTTCCATTGGTATAATCTTTTAAAAGTTCAATCGTCGGAAAGCGGAAGTTGCCAAGTTCTAGTTTCGGATCAAACTCACCATGTTCTTTTATGAGTTTGTCAGATAAATTTTCAGCGACTGTTTTTTCTTCTACGATCTTTTCAATTTCAATTTCGGTTTCTTCTTCTTTTGGAATTTCTACTTCAAAAGAAGTGTCTTTCAGTACAATTTTTTCTTCTTCCTCTTCTTTTATTCTATCAGAATGATTCTTGATTGTAGGTTGAAGATTTTCTATTGATAATTCAAATTCAGATTTTTCCACTTCCGATTTTTTGCCAGTTGCTTCTTCAATAGTAGCATTTTCAGGCGTTATATCTGTGGTAGCTTCGTCCGTTTGTAAGGTTGGTTCAGGAATTGTTTCATCAGCGGTGAAGTCTTCTTTAATAACCGTTGCCTTCTTATTAAAATATTCCATGACATTTTCTGGTGTAAGCTTTAAACGTACCACACCGTATGTAATAGCACCAAATAATAAAAGTAATCCAACACCAATAGATCCAATATAATCTTGTAAAAAGGAATTGATTTCAAAACCTATCGTGCCTCCAAGTAAAGGCGAAGAAGTGAAAAAGAATCCAGAAAAGATAGAAATCCAGATCACAATAATACTTCCCCAAAACCAAGTATTGAATAGTTTTTTTTTGGAACTTAAAAATAAATTCAACCCTGAACGAAATACCAATGCAGCAAAAATGGTGGAAGCAATTCCAAATCCTTTATAGATAAAGAAGTGACTAATATTAGCGCCAAATTTCTGCATCCAGTTTTGTGTTTCTGTAGTTCTTGAAACCTGACCTACAATGCTTTGATCCATTTCCCATGTAAAAAAGAAGGAGATAAATGCAATCATCAATGCTATTGCAAATAACATGAGCAAACTTCCCAACACAATTTTATGTTGTCGGGTCAGTGTAAAATCAGATTTTTTGAATTTCGATACTCTAGGAGTTTTGCTAGTTTTCTTTTCGGGTTTCTTCTTTGCCATTCAGGAATTGCTATTTACTGCAAAAATACAAATTACGCTTCACTTGCAAGATATTTAAAATTAATCTTTCACCGAAAAGTTTTTTATGCAAATACGCGTATTTATAGCGAATAAGAGTGAAGTTCTAATTTGAAAGCAGTTTTTGTGATAAATAATGAGGCTTAATAAAAAAGCAAAACTATATGTCTTAAAATGGACTGCTTTATTGTTGTAATATAAAGTGAATTTGATGAAAACATTACTTCAATGCGTATTATTAGTTTGTTTTGTAAGTATGTCGGCACAAAACATCGTTTTTGTAGATGCTAATTTGAAAGCATTTTTACTAAATGAAAATTGTGTAGATACGAACGCTGATAACATACCTGATAGCAATGCCGATGTAAATAATGATGGCGAAATTCAGTTGAGTGAAGCTGCCAGTTTTACCAACTTATACTTAGGGAAATATCCAGATACCTATCATGTCACTTCTGTAGAAGATTTGCGTCATTTTACCAACTTGCAAAAATTGCAAATTCTCTATTTCAATAGTTTAGAATCTTTTGAATTGTTGGGATTGACCAATTTGACCAATTTCTCTATTGGTTCTTGTATTGTTATGAAAAGAATTGATATTTCTGATTTGCCCAATTTAGTAGACCAAACGATTGAAGATATTGCTGGACTTGAATATTTGAATATGCAAAATAATTCGTTTCCAAGCGGAACATTTTCCTTGTTTTATACTGAAAATATAGCCTATGCCTGTATTGATGATTCTCCCCAAGAATACGCTGCTGTGGAATATCACATGCAAGCTGGTGTGATGCCTTCGGTGATGTGTGAACTTGGAATTTCTGATGTAAATTTAGAAACCGACTTGCAGTTAGTTCCAAATCCCGCAAAGGATATCTTGACGATAACAACAAATGAAAAACACACTATCAAAACAATTGCAATACTAGATATAAGTGGGAGAATAGTGACTACCCAACAAGCTACTTTTAACACTATTAATGTGAGTAAACTATCTACTGGTATTTATTTCTTGAAATTTGAATTATCCAATGGAAGGTTTTTTACCAAAAAAATACTAAAAGAATAAGTTTTTATGGAAGAACTATAAGTTGTGTATAGAAAAGAAAAAAGCGGGATTTCTCCCGCTTTGAATTTTTACTTGTCGGCATCGCACTTATACGTTAATTCGCAGTTGATAATTCCGCAAGTTTGTCTTATAGGGCCAACACATCCAGTTGCACAGTCTCCAAACGTTGGAATAGCTCCACCATATACGATGCTTTCTAAGTTAGAAATTGATTTCTTGTTTAATGTTAAAGTTTTTAATGCTCTTTTTTTCATAATGAACTGTTTTTTGATTAATAATACAACAAGGTAAGGAAAAAATAAATGCGTAAGAAGTTTAGCGCGTTAACTATCTGTTAATTAGTTTTTTTTTATGTATTATTTTGGACAATAAAATGGTAGTCAATTCTTATTCGTGATTCTAGTAATATAAATAATTCTAGAATGCCAAAGTGTACAAGAAGCTGTAAAGTACCTGTTTCTAATTTACTAACCGTGATCTGTATTTATAACAAAAAAGAAAAAAGCGGGATTTCTCCCGCTAAACTTTTAGCTTCTGTCATCATTTTGTAAATCACAATTAATGATACCGCAAGTATGTTTTATAGGACCAACACAGCCTGTATTTGCACAACCAATTACAGAGTCAATAGCCCCACCAGTTTTGTTTTCAAGATTAGAAATCGATTTCTTGTTTAAAGCTAAATTCTTCAGTTCTCTTTTTTTCATAATATTAAATTTATTAGTTAATAATATAACAAGATATGAAAAGAGAATACGTTAAAACAGACATGTTGATAGACAAAACTGACATAGCTGATCTTTCATCTTTTGTCGGACAATAGTATTATTTTTATGATAAAATCTTCGGAAGATATATAAAACACCCAATAATAACCGCAGCTACCGCAAATATGAATACGGCTCCAGCTGCTAAATCTTTAATTAAGCCTATTTTTTTGTGATGTTCAGGATGTATAAAATCGGCAATTTCTTCAATGGCGGTATTCAATCCTTCCAAACTCATAATGAGTCCGATAGTAAGAATTTGCACAATCCATTCGGTTTTGGATATTTCGAAATAAAAACCAGCAATGGTTATTAAAACACCAATAAAGAATTGTGCTTTCACGCTGGCCTCTGTAGTAATGAGCAGATATGCGCCCTTAAACGCATATCCGACTCCTTTTATTCTGCCTTTTATGAATTTAATCATCAAGTAATGCTTCTAAAGCTCCTTTGTAGTTTGGTTCGTCTACAATTTCTGAAACTTGTTCCGTATATTTCACGGTTCCGTTTTCATCGATAACCACTACTGCGCGTGAATGTAACGTTTCTAATGGACCGTTCACGAAATCTAATCCGTATGCTTTTCCAAAACTACCATTTTTATAATCTGAAAGATTGATCACATTGTCCAAACCTTCTGCACCGCAAAAACGTGCTTGAGCAAATGGTAAATCATGTGAAATACAAACAACTTTTGTATTTTCTAATTCGCTTGCTTCTTTGTTAAAAGTACGAACCGAGGTGGCACAGGTTCCTGTATCAATACTTGGGAAAATATTTAGAACTACTTTTGAGCCTTTAAAATCGGCTAATGTTTTTGTTGATAAGTCTGTTGCAGTTAATGCGAAATCTGGAGCTTTTGCTCCAACTGTAGGCAAGATACCTGATGTATGAAATTCGTTTCCTTGAAGTGTTACTGATGCCATTTTTTTTGATTTTAGTTAAGAAAAGTAAAAATACACAATAAAGACTTTTATCAATAATACTTAGCAAAATTTTATCAAATAATTTTTGACTATTAAGTTTTTAAGTTTTAATAGTCAAAAACTATCATGAAATAGTAACAATCAATTTTTTTATCTTAATTTTTAGTAAATTAGTGGCTACTTTTAAACGAATTAAAAATTTAAAACATATAATCAATGGAAAATAACACACATTCAAATGGTGCTCATGATGGGAAATACGCTGACCTTAATGAAAGTACAGCAAAATGCCCTTTTTTTAGTGGAACACAAAAAAAGAGCGCCGGTGGTGGAACGAGTAATCGTGATTGGTGGCCAAACGAATTAAAATTAAATATTTTACGTCAGAATGCTCCAAAGAATGATCCATTAGGTGATGATTTCGATTATGCGGAAGCTTTTAATAGTATTAATTATGAGGAGTTAAAGAAAGATGTTATCAATTTAATGACAGATTCTCAAGATTGGTGGCCAGCAGATTATGGTCATTATGGAGGCTTTATGATTCGTATGGCTTGGCACAGTGCAGGAACCTATCGTGTTGGAGATGGAAGAGGAGGAGCAGGAACTGGTACACATCGTTTTGCACCATTAAATAGTTGGCCAGATAACGGAAACCTTGATAAAGCACGTTTATTATTGTGGCCTGTTAAAAAGAAATACGGAAATAAAATCTCTTGGGCAGATTTAATGATTTTAGCAGGAAACTGTGCACTAGAATCAATGGGCTTTCCAACCTTTGGTTTTGCTGGAGGTCGTGAAGATGTTTGGGAACCAGAACAAGATATTTATTGGGGAAGTGAGAATCAATGGTTAGGGAATGATGATCGCTATGACACGAGTGATGGCGATTTAGAAGGTCATTTAGGAGCGGTACACATGGGATTAATTTATGTTAACCCAGAAGGTCCGAACGGCGAACCTGATCCATTAAAATCGGCACACGATATCAAAATAACCTTTGGACGTATGGCTATGAATGATGAAGAAACGGTGGCGTTAGTTGCTGGTGGACACACATTTGGGAAAGCACACGGTGCAGCAGATCCAGATAAATATGTTGGTACTGAGCCACACGGAGCTTCTATTGAAGAAATGAGTACAGGTTGGAAAAACACCTTTGGAACGGGCGTTTTAGATGATACAATCACCAGTGGATTAGAAGGTGCATGGACGCCAAATCCAATACAATGGGATGCCGATTATTTTGAAGTTTTATTAAATTACGATTGGGAATTAACCAAGAGTCCAGCAGGGGCACACCAATGGACACCAACGGCAGCATCAAATGCAAGAAGAGCGCCTAAAGCAGGTGGTAACGGAACTCAAGCATTGATGATGTCTACTGCAGATATGGCGTTAAAAATGGATCCGACTTACAGAGAAATTTCAGAACGTTTTCATAAAGATCACAAAGCATTTGAAGATGCGTTTGCACGTGCTTGGTACAAGCTAACACACAGAGATATGGGGCCAATTTCTCGATACCTAGGTCCAGAAGTTCCTAAAGAAGAGTTATTATGGCAAGATCCAATACCAACAGTTGATTATACATTAAGTGATGCTGATATTTCTACCTTAAAAAGTATGATTTCAGATTCAGGGTTAACGGTTTCTCAATTAGTAACTACGGCTTGGGCTTCTGCATCAACCTTCAGAGGATCAGATATGCGTGGAGGAGCAAATGGAGGTCGTTTACGTTTAGAGCCACAAAGAAGTTGGGAAGTAAATAATCCAGCGGAATTACATAAAGTGTTAACGGTCTTAGAAGGTATTCAGAATGAATTTAATGGAACTGTTTCCATGGCAGATTTGATTGTATTAGCTGGAAATGTTGGCGTAGAACAAGCGGCAACTAATGCAGGGCATACCGTTAGTGTTCCTTTTACACAAGGTAGAGGAGATGCATCTCAAGAACAAACAGATGTAGAATCATTTGGATATTTAGAACCTTTAGCGGATGGATTTAGAAATTATATGAATTCAAAATTAGATATTGCAGCTGAAGAATTATTAGTAGATCGTGCCAACTTGTTAACGCTTTCTATTCCAGAAATGACCGTTTTAGTTGGAGGTTTACGTGTGTTAGGAGCAAATTATGATGGTTCAAAACACGGTGTATTTACAGATAACGTAGGAAGTTTGACGAATGATTTCTTTACGAATATTCTCGATTTTTCAATCACTTGGAAAGCGGCAACATCAACTGATAAAGAGTTTATAGGTCGCGATCGTAAAACGGGAGCAATGAAGTTTTCAGGAACCAGAGCAGATTTAATCTTTGGTTCTAATACGGAACTTCGTGCTGTTTCAGAAGTATACGGAGCAAATGATGGGCAAGAAAGATTTGTTAGAGATTTCGTTGCAGCTTGGACCAAGGTGATGAATTTAGATCGTTTTGATGTAAGGTAAATTTAAAGAAATAGGCATAAAAAAACCACTTCAATTGGAGTGGTTTTTTTATGCCTAATTTTTTCTATTTGTCTATTGCGCCTAATACACGCTGCATAAAACTATTCAAGGCTTCTTTTTTAGGAGTTCCTTCTTTGACCATTTTGTCAACTTCAAGTGCTCCATACATATTTGAAATTAGTTCGCCAATTACATCGAGTTCTTCATCTTTCAAGGAAGCAATTTCAGTTAACGCTTCCAATGTTTCAATAGTTTCTATAAGAAAATCTTCATCATTTTCTTCTATAAATTGAGTCAAGTGTTTAATTACGGGTAATTTCATTAAAATTTATTTTTTAAATCCTCAAAAAAGGAAATCGTATGCTATTCATTAAGCAACTTCTGCTACTAACTCCTTCAAAACATCAAATTTGTTGGTTTGTGTTTGATTCACAAATTTCCCTCCTTTGAAAGTTGCAAATGTTGGTAAATTATCAACGGTAGCAAATTGTCTTGATTCAGGAAATTTTTCAGCATCAGCAATCACAAACGTGATGTTTTCTAACTCTGAGGCTAATTTTTTAACCTTTGGTTTCATAATACGACAATTTCCACACCAAGTTGCTGAATATTGTACAACTACCGTATCATTGCTCTGAATGATTTCGTTTAAATTATCTTGTTCCAATTCTTTCACCATAATTGATCTTTTTAATCTTAAAAGCGACTATCTAAAAAGTCTTAAAGAGCGTTATTTTGAATCCCATTCTACTGATTTTCATTAGTGATGAGAAACCGAATCAAATCCAGTTTGACGAAATGTTAACTTTTTAGACAGCCTCTTAAAATATTTGTTTATAATTTAATTGATGTGATTAGCTAAATATTCAGCAGTACCTAATCTGTTAGCGCTCATTGCGTCTTTTCCTTCTTCCCAGTTTGCTGGGCAAACTTCTCCTTTTTGTTGTACATGCGTCAGCGCATCAATAATGCGTAAAAATTCATTTACGTTTCTACCAATAGGCATATTATTAACGCCTTCATGTTGTACAACTCCATCTTCATCAATTACATACGTAGCTCTATATGTTACGTTATCACCTTCAACTTGTACCGTTCCAGTTGCTTCGTCATACACTTCATTCGTAATGTCTAAAATGCCTAAAATGCTAGATAAGTTACGGTTACTGTCTGCAAGTAAAGGATACGTTACGCCTTCAATTCCGCCATTATCTTTAGAAGTATTTAACCAAGCAAAATGAACTTCAGGTGTATCACATGATGCTCCGATAACAATGGTATTTCTTTTTTCGAATTCTCCTAAAGCAGCTTGAAAAGCATGTAATTCTGTTGGACACACAAAAGTGAAATCTTTTGGATACCAAAACAATACTACTTTCTTTTTGTTGTTTATTGCTTCTTCTAAAACGTTTACTTTGAACGTGTCACCCATTTCGTTCATTGCATCTACATTTAAGTTTGGAAATTTTTTTCCTACTAAGCTCATAATTATATTTGTTTTTGAATTTATTAAATTTTTTCAGCTGCAAATATAAGTATGCGTTATAGAGATTTTGACAAAGAAAAGTGTAATTCTTTATCAAGCAATAGATACTATTTATGGTCTATTCTGAGAAGAATAAATCCATTTTATAACACCGTTAAAATGAGGTTTTTGACTATGCCGTTTTTGTAGTGAGTTGTTTTATTTTAATTCTAAAAGCAGCAAATAATAACGTTGTAAATGGACTTAGCCAGTTAAAAATGGCATAAAAGAAATATTCACCAACGCCAACACCTAACACACCCGATTGATACGCTCCACAAGTATTCCAAGGAATCAATACAGAGGTAACTGTCCCTGAATCTTCTAAGGTACGACTTAAGTTTTCGGGTGCTAAGCCTCTATCCTCGTAAGCTTGTTTAAACATTTTACCAGGAATCACCAATGCTAAATATTGATCAGAAGCAATAACGTTTAATCCTAAACAACTTGCTACGGTACTAGCAAACAGACCAAAAACACTAGTCGCCATTTTTAATAATGCTTGCGTAATTCTGGACAACGCGCCAATTGCGTCCATAACACCGCCGAAAACCATTGCACAAACAATTAAAAAGATGGTCCATAACATTCCGTTCATTCCGCCAGAACCGAATAATTTTTTCAATCTTTTAATAGTGATTAGTTTATCTAAGTTAGCCACTTTGGAAGCTACTACTTCTTGTGATAATGAGAGTCCAGCAAATACATTTCCTAAATCTTCTTTGGTGTAAATATTTTTAAGATCATCATCCGTAAATATATTTTTTAAATCTTCATTAGATTTTATTGCGATCAATTCTTGTTCACTAAAGGTTGTGATATATTGCCCATCAGGAATTTCAACATTGGTATCCGTAAAAAGGGCATTTGAAATCACCTCTGTTTTGGAATCTGAAAGTTTATTCATTACATCAGGTTGAAATATGAATGCAAATATTGCTGCAAGAATGACACCAGTAGCTAGTGCAATTAATGGTTTTGTTTTGAATAAAATTAAGGCAATCACTACCAATGGAACAATAAATAACCAAGGTGTAATATTAAAATTTGTGCTAATTGTTTCTAATAAAAATGTAGTATCAGTATTTCCGTTAGTTTCTATGGTAGTACTCAGTATGGCAAAAGCTATTAATGTAACTATAATAGTAGGAACAGTCGTTAACGCCATATAGCGAATGTGTGTAAACAAATCGGTTCCTGCCATTGCAGGCGCAAGATTTGTAGTATCACTTAAAGGGGACATTTTATCTCCAAAATAGGCTCCAGAAATAACGGCACCAGCAATCATTCCTGTTGGAATTCCTAAGGCACTGCCAATTCCAATTAGGGCAATACCTACGGTTGCAGAAGTTGTCCAACTACTTCCTGTAGCAATAGAAATAATAGCCGCAATAATTACGGAAGCTGGTAAGAATATTTCAGGGCTGAGTACTTTTAAACCATAATACACCATTGCAGGAATAATTCCACTAATCAACCAAGTTCCTGCCAATGCTCCAACCAAAAATAAAATCATAATTGGAACAAATACACTGCGTAAGTTTTCCCAAATTTCTATCAACATTAAGCGAACAGATACTTTATTAAGTAAACCACCTATCACAGCAACGCCAGCGCCCATTAAAAGAATAATTTGATTGGTATACGTGCCAAACCATTCTTGACTTTCTACAAAAAAGATATTATAGGCTAATAATCCCATCAATATAACAACAGGAACTAGTGCTTCCCAGATATTCAATTCTTTATTGTTGATGATTCTCTGATCGTTAATTTTGGTTTCAGAAATGTTGTTTTCGTCTTGCATAATAATTAGCTTGGTTTCCTAGCGTAATGTTACGATTTTGTTAACTACTATGCAAATCAATTTGGTTGCGTACCTTTGCAAACTTATAATTAATTAAAGTTGCATATCACTTAATAAATGGTTTCTAGTTTAGGTCGTTCTTTTTCTGAAGTATAGAAAAGGTTTTGCGTTAAAAATTTTTGAAGCCTTGGAAAAAATTTAGCAAAAGCTTTTCGGTTTTAGTTTTCCAACGAGAAAACTAAAAATACCTGCCAGAAAAAGTGCCTTTTCTTTTGTTTCGTTTTCTTTGGGCAAGCAAAGAAAATGAAAAGCGAATAATGAACTAATAAACTATCATGCCAACGCAGAAAAAATCACGTTTTACACGTTTCTTAATTTGGAGATACAAACATATTTCCAATAAGAATTTCATTTTCATATTGAGCATTCTCGTTGGGTTAAGCTCTGGATTGGTTGCAGTTACCATAAAAAACATTACATTTTATATTGAAGCCTTATTAGAAAACGGAATCATCTTTTCTAAAAATCAACTCTACTTTATTTTACCCGTTGTCGGATTACTTTTAGTCTATTTATTGGTGAAATTTGTTTTTAAAAGACAACCTGAACACGCAATTTCGTCTATTCTATACGCTTTATCAAAACGTACAGGCATCATCCCGAATCATAAAATGTATTTACCATTAATTACTGCGCCATTAACCGTTGGTTTTGGTGGTTCAGTAGGATTATTAGGTCCGGCAGTAGCTTCGGGTTCGGCGATAAGTTCTAATATTGGAAAATTATTTCATGTCAATAGTAAAACCAGGGTCTTATTAGTCAGTTGTGCGGCGGCTGGTGCCATTTCATCCATCTTTAAATCGCCTGTGGCAGCAATCATTTTTGCGATTGAAGTCTTTAGTTTAGATTTAACATTAACGTCTTTAATTCCACTATTATTAGCTTCGGTTTCGGCCGTGGTAACTTCCTATTTTTTCTTGGGAAATGAAAACTTATTCAACTTTAAACTGTTAGAACAATTTCAACTCAGTGACATTCCTTTCTATGTGCTTTTAGGCATTGGAACAGCGTTTGCATCTATCTATTTTACCAAAATGCACTTTGCCATTACGAAGTTTTTTGATCGGTTTAAACGGAAACTACACAAACTTATTTTTGGCGGATTGGCCATTGGTGTGATGTTATATTTTATCCCGCCATTGTACGGAGAAGGTTTGGGTTTTATTTCAAGCCTGCTCGATGGAAATCATATTGAGGCACTCGGAAAAACACCTTTAGATAATTATACCGAAAATATTTGGGTGGTCATTGTATTGTTGATCGGACTTACCATTTTTAAAGCTATTGCCATGACGACAACTTTTGCTGCTGGTGGTTCTGGTGGAATTTTCATTCCTACGATGGTGATGGGAAGTGCGTTGGGAAATGTGGTAGCAAAAGTGATCAATCAATTTGGATTTAATGTGTCGGAAGCCAATTTTACATTGGTGGGCATGGCAGGATTAATTGCGGGTGTGATTCATGCGCCGCTGACGGCAATTTTCTTAATTGCAGAAATTACGGGCGGATACGATTTGTTTGTTCCGTTGATGTTGACCTGCGCGATTTCGTTTCTCATCACAAAAAATGTATTGCATTATACCATTTACACACGTGAACTCTCTGAAAGAGGCGAATTGCTCACGCATAATAAAGATGAAACTGTTTTGACTTTGATGGCTTTAGACAGCGTAATTGAGCAAAATTTCACTAAAATTCAACCCGAAATGACACTTGGAACGATGTTGCATGAAGCCGTCGCAAAATCGAATCGAAATATGTTTCCTGTGGTAGATGAAGAAGAAAATTTAGTCGGTATTATTGTGTTGGATGATATTCGTGAATTTATGTTTGATACGTCGCTGTATGATTCATTACACGTAGACGATATTATGCACAACGCGCCCGATTATATTATTTATGAAAAAGACAACGTGAAATCGGTGATGAAAAAATTTCAAGATAGCAGCGCTTGGAATTTACCTGTATTAAAAGATGGGAAATATTACGGATTCGTTTCAAAATCCAAATTATTAACGGCATATAGACGAAAGTTGATTAATTTTACGCGGTAGTTTCAAACTATTCTATTATAAAATAACAACTCATGAAATACATACTCATCATCCTACTTGTCCTTTTAATTGGCATTGCCATTTTTGCAAATTACTACGAATTTGCGGAAGAAAACTTCGATCGAAAACTAATTGGACTGTGCATTTTGACGTTTTCATTTATTTGGATGCCGTTATTTATTTACTATCGCTACAAGGATAAAAAAAAGGAAGATTTTATACTTTCTAATGAAAAGCTGAAAGAAATGAACGACTTCGCTCGAAAAGAATAACACAAAAAACACCGTTAGTTTTTATAAAATCTGCTTTAAAAATGTTAACTTAGGTATCTATTAATTTTTTTATTTATCACAAATGACTGGTACAGTTAAATTTTTTAATGAATCAAAAGGTTTTGGATTCATTACCGACGACGACACAGGAAAAGACATCTTTGTCCACATTTCTAACTTAAACGGCTTAGTTTTAAACGAAGGCGATAACGTTTCTTATGAAGAAGCCGAAGGACGAAAAGGAAAGGTTGCTTCAAGGGTACAAATTATTGAGTAGTACTTTTTATACCAAATAAAATACAAAACACCATAAGTCGTCTAGTTCTTTTTTAATCTAAATTCCTTGTTCATAAATGCCGTAGCTATGGCTATGCCAGTTAATCACAGCGTTTTTATATTAAAAAATAACTGGGTCTTTAATGCGGCATTTTATAGTTTATTTGGTATTACAAACCAACTTTACAATTTCACGCGCAATCAACAACATTGCGCGTTTTTTCATCTCGACTGCGCTCGATGTGACAAACTAAAAATAGAATATAGTTTTATAAATTTTAATTCAACAATCCGTCTTCTATAAGTTTTTCTATTATTTTTTTATTCGCCTTTTTTGCCGCTGTTTCTAACTCTAAACTTGAATCAACTGAAAGGTTTGCTCTCCAAACAGGATTTTTTGAACTTGGTTGAAATATGCGTATATCAAAAGTTCCCCCGGTAGTTGTTCCTGTAGCCCCAAATCCAAAAACACTGACTGTTTGTCTTGACTCTGTTTGATTAATTATCATTGTCAAATTTGGATTGTATAACGTGATTTTTTCATCAATATCACTTTCAGATTCAAGAGACAATGGATCTAAGTAATGAGTCTTTACTTCAATTCCTCTTTCTTTTAGGGAAGCAATGAAGCTAGTGGTAAATGAACTAAAAAAATATTTAGTATTCTCTGTGACTTTAATTACGATAAATAGTTTGGTGATTTTTTCATTAAAATCAGGTGCTTTATTTGATGTAATTTTTGATGTTACACAACTTGTAAGCAAAAGAAATAGTACAATAGCATAGATTTTTTTCATTTAGTATGGTTTTAATGTTTTATGATATGATTTATTGTGCAATTTAAGCGGCAAATTTAGTAATCACAAACCGATTAGAAAATCTTTGAGGTTTTATATGAGTAAGCTGTAAAAGAAATAGTACGACTCGCAATCACCCTAATTCAAATTTCGTTTTTGAATAAAGAATTGCTTCAACAAGGCTGAAGCTTCTTCCGCCATAATTCCACCTTTCATGACCGTTTTTGGATGTAATTTGGTGTTTAAGTGAATACAACCGCGTTCTTCGTCACGAGCACCGTATACAATGTTTGATATTTGACTCCAATACAGTGCGCCTGCACACATTTGGCAAGGTTCTAAAGTGACATATAGCGTACATCTTTTGAGATATTTTCCGCCTAAAAAATTTGCTGCCGCAGTAATCGCTTGCATTTCCGCATGTGCGGTAACATCGTTTAGCGTTTCTGTTAAATTGTGTCCACGTGCAATGACTCTGTTGTCAATAACAATCACAGCTCCTACTGGAACTTCGCCTTTTTCAAGCGCCATTTCGGCTTCTTGCAATGCTTTTTTCATGAAATAAGTGTCGTCGTAGATGTCTTCTAGGTTCATTGTGGAATTTTGTACAAAACTACGGTTTATCTTTGAAATTATTTTTATGCGATCGAGATAAAGGTATTTCAGTTTTGTCCAACAATATAATATGATTGTTATTGATTTGCTTGATATAGTTTGAATTGATAATGTACGAACGATGCGATTGTATAAAGTTTGGTGGCAATTCCTCTTTGATTTGATTTAGCTTTCCACGTACAAAGGCCTTTTTGGTATCATTGGTATAAATCCACAAATAATGATCTTCCGCTTTTATATACATTAAATCTGAAATATATACTTTGGTTTTATCTTTTAGAATGATATGATTTTTGATGACGATTTGCTTGAGTTCATCTATTTTTTGAAGCGTTTCAGATTGTTCAGATTCTAGGGTTTTGGATTTTGATTTGTATTTTTTGAAATAGTAAAATAATGCAATGGCGATTAGGAGAACTATACCTAGTATAGCTGTTAAGTTCATGATTTCTTTTTTTAGTTCCTTATTTTGAAATTTCGCTTTTTGTTTAATTTCTTCTTTTTTAACAGCAATAGCTAATTTTGTTTTATTAATTATCTCTTTAATAGAATCTTTTTTTTCAAGATAATATAAAGCCTTAGCTTCATCATTAAGTTTTTTATGGCATATATAAAGCCAATTATTAGCTTCAAATTTCTCTTTTAAAAATGCTAATCGTTCTTCTTCATATTTATTTTCCTTTGTAGTTTTAATAAAAACAGGAATTGCTTCCTCATATCTTTCTTGATTAAATAGTACTATTCCTAGATTCATTCTATTCCCTGAAATACGTTGTTGAGAGCTGTAGAAGTATCCTTTTTCATAATTTTCAATTGCTTCCTTAAAATACAATTCTGCTTTTTGGATGTTATAAATAAAATAGTTGTTATAAATCCCTTCTAACTGATAGGCTTCTCCTTGCAAATAGAAATCATCTCCTGCGTAATTATGAAGCTTTTGGAAATCAATTTTGGGCACTTCTGATTTTCTTTCTGTTTGTTCATAATATGCTAATTTTACAACAATTCTATAGTGGAAATTCCAGTATGTATCTACTCTATCTTTTAGAAACAACTCATATTTTTCACTATACTCTTTAAGTTCATCAAAATTAGTATAATGCAAGCTGTATAAAAGTTTTAACAACCTAGGAAGAATAGTAGTTGTCAATACTATATCTTCATTTTGTTTAGCTTCATTTAGTGAATTTATATAATTAGAGTATGCCAAATGCGAATCACTATAAACATCATAAGTATTATAATACTCTGCTTTAATAAAACTATAAATAGTATTACTTTTTGAAGAAAAATTACCTGTGTTAATTTCTAAAAACTCAGGATCAAAATCTCCATATTGATTATAGTTCCAATACGAACGAAATACTTTTTGAAGTGACTCATTTTCAAGATTATTAATGAACCTTTTTGCTTTGTCAAGTTTATAGGACTTAAAAGCATTCAGAATACTATCTGTAATTTGATCTTGATTTGTTTGACCAAAAAGAGACAGAAAACAACTGATGAAAAAGAGACTAAAAAAAGTATTTCGTTTCATGTTAAAATGCTACTCTTGATTTACAAATATGTCCGCCAAAGTTAAAAATATCATCTGCTTTTTCCTTTTGTTCTTGAAGAAAACGATTTAATTCAGGATTATCTGTAGAGATAAAATCCATATCTAAAATGGCATCATCTTTAACTTTTAGGTCTGGCAATGTATAAATTCCTCGCGATGTAGGTTGTTCATCTAAACTTACGTCTACTTTAAACTTTGCAGTATTTTTGACACCGTTTTCATTTTCCACAAAAGCATCAAATTTCACCTCTCGGATATATAACTTAGGTTTATCATCAAAATTTTTAATGTGAAAATGTATTTCTTGAATTTTATATACTCCAAAACTAAGCGGTGGATTTGTACCTTTTACAATTCCCATAAGCGCAAATCGATATGTATCGGCATACTCTAAATGAAATACTTGTTGGTTTATTTCATCATTCAATTTCACACAAAAAAATATTTTATTTCTCTCTTCGGTTGTACTTATTACGTTTGTTTGTTTTTGATCTTCCATAATTTATATTTTAGAATACGCTTTGTTTAATAGCTAATCTTCGATTTACAAATATGCCCTCCAAAGTTTTTATCATCTTTAGACTTTTTAGCATTTTTTTTGATCTGATCTTTCACTTTTTTACCATCAATATATATTTCAAAATCAAATATTGCATTTCGGTATACCGACAGTTTTACATCATCAAAAATATATGGCGTTGTATCTAATAAAATTGTGCTTTTTTGAAGTTTTACCTTCTTTTCTAAATCTACTTTAAATTTTGCAATATATTTTGAACGTTTTGCGCTTGTTTTTTGAGGTTTAGGATCTTCACACGAATCTCCAAAATCAGCCACAAAACATTCAAACTTTACATTTTTGATAGACAATATACTATCGGTTGATTTTGCTTGATAGTTATGCAAATTATTGGTGGGAACTGGCTCTAAAGCAAACGCAATATTTTCAATTGTATAGCGTCCCCAACCCAAAAAATTATGTCCTTCAATTTTACCATTAATCATATATGGAATGCTATCATTCAAATCGGCATGAAACAATTGTTCATTATCATGATCTTTTAAATTTACATTAAAAATCACTTCTTTCTTTATTTTTTTATCTGTATTCTGCGCAATACAATACAAACAGCTTAGGCAAAAAGCCATTGATATAATAAATCTCATAGGGTTTTGTTTTAAGTTTAAATAGTTTTATTTTTTGGATCACTGTCTTTCGATTTACTATCGCCAAAACCAATGTTGATTCCTATTCCTAGCCATCCTTTATTTTGATATTTCCAATCAACTACTTGATTTGTCTTATTTAATCGATCTACACCATAAAAAACACCAATATTCACATCTTTACTTACGTTTAAA
>CAYGPQ010000073.1:0-22297 GCA_964351775.1 uncultured Kordia sp.
TAGAGTTTACCTGGTTTCACTACAGCATTACCTGTACATACTTTCTGTTGCACTTGTCCTCGTCTTACGACGGACGGATGTTATCCGCTACAATGCACTGCGGTGTCCGGACTTTCCTCTCCTTCTCGAAAGAAGCAGCGATAAGGTAGCCTGCTCATGGCAAAAATACACTTTTGTTTGATATTGTAACGCGTTATTGACTAAATTCGAATTGTTTTTTTAATTTGAATTTAAACACTAAAAACTGTTAATAAAAAAGCAGAACTATCTCGCTGTTGGGGATGATTCATTAGAATTGTATTGTTATATTTGCGCTAAGAAGATTACCCAATTCTATGGATCATTTCATCGTATCAGCTCGTAAGTACAGACCGCAAACCTTTCAAGATGTTGTGGGTCAGCAAGCAATTACGAATACTTTAGAAAAAGCCATAGAGCGCAGTCACTTGGCACAAGCACTCCTTTTTTGTGGTCCAAGAGGTGTTGGAAAAACTACCTGTGCACGTATTTTGGCAAAAAAAATCAATCAAGATGGCACTGAAAATCCGGAGGAAGATTTTGCCTTTAATATTTTTGAACTCGATGCCGCTTCCAACAATTCGGTAGATGACATTCGAAGCTTAATAGAGCAAGTTCGGATTCCACCACAAGTGGGAAAGTACAAAGTGTATATCATTGATGAGGTACATATGTTGTCGCAAGCCGCTTTTAATGCGTTTTTAAAAACCTTAGAAGAACCGCCAAAACATGCCATTTTCATTCTGGCTACGACCGAAAAACATAAAATTATTCCAACGATTTTATCAAGATGTCAAATTTTTGATTTTAAACGCATTGGAGTTAAAGATGCCAAAGAATATTTAAAATATATCGCCGAAAGTCAAGGTGTAGAAGCTGATGATGACGCGCTCCATATTATTGCTCAAAAAGCAGATGGCGCCATGCGTGATGCACTGTCTATTTTTGATAGAGTGGTGAGTTTTTCTGGAAAACAATTGACACGTCAAGCTGTTACGGAAAACTTGAATGTCCTCGATTACGAAATTTATTTTACGGCAACCGATTTAATGCTTAGCAATAACATTCCGCAATTATTAGTAGATTTCAACGAAACTTTATCCAAAGGATTTGATGGACATCATTTTATTGCTGGAATTGCTTCACATTTTAGAGACTTATTAGTCTGCAAACATCAAGCTACCATTGCGCTACTCGAAGTGGGCGATCAAACAAAACAGAAATATTTAGCACAATCACAAAAAACGTCGCAACAGTTTCTAATGAAAGGAATTGAGCTGGCAAACGATTGTGATTTAAAGTATAAAACCAGCAGAAATCAACGGCTTTTAGTAGAGCTTTGTTTGATGCAACTTGCCTCTATCAATTTTGATGGAGAAAAAAAAAATAGCGATCGGTTCATAATTCCTGCCACTTTTTTCTTGGTGAATGGTAAAAAGATTGAACCAATTGCCAAAACTTCGGAAGCTCCAAAAATTGAAGTTGAAACTGAAGTTGAAATTGAAACTACTAAAGCTCCTCAACAGAAAGTAGAAACTCCACCTGAGAAACCAACAATTACTATTTCCATGATGCGAAATAAGGTTTCTGGTTTGTCCCTCTCTAGCATTAAAGCAAAACAAGAACATCTCAAAAAACAGCAAGATAAAGTTGTTGATAAAAAAGATTTGCCTAGTGACACATTTACCTTGGAACGCCTGTTAGAAGTCTGGAAAGCATATACCGCGAAATTGGATGAAAAAGGCGAAAAAATTATGGCTTCTTTACTAGCTACAGATGTTCCAAAATTAAAAGATAAGACGGTCATTTGCATTGAAATGCCGAATGAAACCATGAAAATTGAGATTGAACGCGCGCAATATCCATTGTTGGAATATATTCGTAAAGAACTCAACAATTATGATATTTCACTCGAAATTGATGTGAATGAAGAAACGGAGAAAAAGTATGCGTTTACCGCGCGTGATAAGTATGAAAAGTTGAAAGAAATTAATCCTTTGGTGGAACGTTTGCGTAGAGATTTTGATTTAGAAATTTAAGAAAAAATGATGTTAGGTTTAAAATTACCAACCGATCCGCGTTGGGTGAATATTGCAGAAAAAAATATAGAAGAAATTTTGACCGATCATGCTTTTTGTGAACAGAAAGCAACCAGTACAGCGATTTCTTTAATTGTAAGTTTTCCCGAATATTCTGAATTGGTGGAAGCTATGATTGCGTTGGTGAAGGAAGAAATTAGTCATTTTAAAATGGTACACGATCGCATTCTTGCTAGAGGTTGGACATTGGGGCGTGATCGAAAGGATGAATATGTAGCTAAGTTACTTACATTTTTCCCGAAAGGCGGAAGCAGAACGACACAATTGGTACATAGATTATTATACGCAGCACTGATTGAGGCTAGAAGCTGCGAACGTTTTAAATTATTATCTGAACACATCGAAGATCAAGAATTGGCAACTTTTTACAAAAACTTAATGGTGAGTGAAGCCAATCACTATACGATGTTTTTAGGTTTTGCGCGTCAATACGGCGATAGAACTGAAATAGATGAAAAATGGAATGCTTTACTAGATTTTGAAGCTGAAATCATGAAAGATTTAGGCACGAAGGAAACAATGCATGGGTGATTTAGACTCGCTTCGCTTTTAGTATCGCTTCGCTCTTGGACTTCCTTGAAAATAGCTCTCAAATTTATAAATTACGACCAACAATTCGATAATCACAGTTGGTTCTACCTTATCAAATGACACAACTATTATATATTTGTATACTTAAAACCTATCAAATTATAATTTTATGAAAAAAATCTACACTACCATTTTACTGCTTTTGTTAAGCTATACTACCTATTCACAAACTGACCCTGATCTTTTAGGACAATGGTTTTTGCATTATATAGAATCTAATGGTTCAAGAATAGATGTTCCTAACGGAAGTACAGTTCCAATTAATTTCACGAATCCTGGCAGTTATGATTCGGCTTCTGGAGATAGCACTTGCAACTCATTTACAGCTGAATATGCATTAAGTAACAGCAACACTTCCATGGATCTTACATTTACTGCACAAACATTAGCAATGTGCAACGGCGATACTTTTGACCCTACGTACTTAGCCATTTTAGGAAACGATACAACCAATTTTTTCGACTACACTATTAATCTTACCGATGAAACATTAACCATGATTGATTTACTAGGCGAGAAATTAGTGTATGGAAGACAAGTTTTGTCAACGGAAGAAATTAATGCTTCTGAAAACTCTTTAAAAGTATATCCAAATCCTGCAAAAGAAGAACTTTATATTCAAGGAATTACAACAAATTCAAATACAACTTTCACCATTTATAACCTTCTTGGAAATACTATCATTTCTGAAAATTCATTGAAACAGAATAGTATAAATGTTGCTAGTTTAGAAGCCGGAATCTACTTTTTAAAGATTACACAAAAAGGGAAAACCTATGCGAAGAAGTTTGTCAAGTTATAGATTGTTGAACGCGCTTAGAAACAAAAAAGCCTAGAACTAAAGATTTTTAGTTCTAGGCTTTTTTAAGTTTTATAATTCTGTCTAACTCGTCTAATAATCTAAAACTCTAAGAGCGAAGCGATTCCAAATTACAATCTATAGGTAACGCCAACTTGAATGACAGCATTTTTTCCTTCTATATTTGGTGCGCGATCTTCATCGAACATATCTGCTAGTCCTAAACTATAACGGGCTTCTATGGAAACATTTTCTAATATTTCTACTCCAAATCCGCCATTGATAGCAAAGTCGAAGTTTTTGAAATTGTCTTCAAATTCGTGTACTTTCACACCAATTTGCGGTCCAACTTGAAGGTTTAAAAAGTTGGTTAATTCGAGTTTTAGCATTAACGGAATTTGTAAATAATCCGCTCGTAATGCCTCTTCTTTAGCTCCTTGTCCTGAGTATAAAAATTCTGGTTGAAAACGCAATTTACCAGCAACGTGCATGTCTACGAAAAATCCAAATACCGCTCCAAGTCTGGAATCGTTTAAACCATCTTCAATATCTTCAAGATTGGTAGCGCTATAATTAGAGATATTGATTCCCACTTTGAAACCATATCTAGTTTCTGTATCTAAACCAGTACTTGTGTACGTACCCTTATCTGTTTCTACATCTGTTTGTTTGTCTGTTTCTTGCGAAAAAGCAAGGAAACTACACATCAAAAATGAAAGTAATACTATTTTTTTCATTTGTCCTTTTTTAATTTGTATGAGTCAGATAGCATATTCGATGCTATCCATATTTGGTTACACTGTTAAATGTAAATATTGTTTCCTCAAAAACTTAAAATATTCGATGCTGATTTGTCTTTTTTCGATGTTTCGAAGTATAATGTCTTTATAATACCATCTGAAAGTCCAATTTTAGGCACATAAATCTTTCGAGCGCCGCTCCATTTACAAGCCGATAGGTAAATTCGAGTTGCAGGAATAATTACATCGGCTCTATCTGGATTTAATCCTAATTCAGAAATTCGTTCTTCATAGGTAAGACTTTGCAAAAATTGATAGTGTGCATTTAGATAAATATACGATAAAGGTTCACCAATAGCTGTTCCCGACATTTTATGCAATTTGTTGATGTTTCCACCAGAACCAATGAGCGAAAGTCGTTTTAAATCTTTTGTATTTCGCTTGATCCACTTTTCGGCTTCTTTCCAATCTTCATCAGTAATCATTTCGTGGAGCAAACGAACTGTTCCAATTTTGAACGATTTTGATATTTTTATTTTCCCGTTGGAGAAAATTGTAAATTCGGTACTTCCTCCACCAACATCTACATATAAATAGTCTTTTTCTTTTTCAATAACATTATGAAGATCCGTGGACGCAATGATTGCGGCCTCTTGTTTTCCATCAATAATATCGATAGAAATACCCGCTTTTTTCTTTATTTTTTCAACAATTTCAACTCCATTTTCAGCTTCACGCATGGCAGAAGTTGCGCATGCCATATAGTTTTCCACGCCATGAATGTCCATCAACAAACGATACGATTTCATTGCATTAACCATTCGAGTAACATTAATAGGAGAAATTTTACCATTCGTAAATACGTCTTGCCCTAAACGAATTGGCACGCGCACTAATGAACTTTTTTTGAACTTTGGTTCTTTATCTTCTTCTTCTATGACGTTTGCAACTAACAAGCGAATAGCATTTGATCCAATGTCAATGGCGGCAAATTTTCTAATTCTCAAAATGGACTTCTTTTTTTATATTAATTTGACATTTTTTGTAAATAGTAATCATACGTAGCAAACTGTGATCGCACTTTTGCTAATTCATTTTTTCGATACGCATTGTCTTGATGAATAGAAAAAATACGCGCTTTTACATTATCATTCCAACTAATATTGAAGGTATCTATCAATTCATTCTTGATGTCTTCATCATATATTGGGCACGAAACTTCAACTCTGCGATCAATGTTTCGTGTCATCCAATCGGCTGAAGAAATGTATACTTTTGAATCACCATTATTGCCAAAGATAAACATTCTAGGATGTTCTAAAAATTTGTCTACAATACTTATGGCTTCTATATTTTCGCTCATGCCTTCAATACCAGGTATGAGACAGCAAATTCCGCGTATAATTAATTGAATTTTCACACCTGCTCTGCTCGCATCATATAGCTTGTCAATAATTTTATAATCTGATAAACTGTTGATTTTTATTTTGATATACGCTTCTTTTCCTTCTTGCGCATTTTTGATTTCCGTATTGATGAGTTTGTACAATGCGTTTCGCGTATAATGTGGCGAAACAATTAAATGTTTGTATTTAGCCACTTTATAATTGGTTTCGAAGAAGTCAAATACTTTCCCAACTTCTTTTAAAATGCTTTGATTTGCGGTAAATAGCGTATAATCTGTGTAAATTTTGGCAGTAGATTCATTTACATTTCCAGTACTTATAAATCCATATCGAACAATTTTATTATTTTCCAGACGTTCTATAACACAGGTTTTGCTATGTACTTTTAAGCCAGGCACACCAAAAATTAAGTTGATGCCTTCACTTTGTAATTGTTCAGCATATTGGATATTTGCCTCTTCATCAAATCGTGCTTGCAACTCAATTTGAACTGTGACTTTTTTACCATTTTTCACCGCATTGATCAACGAACTTGCAACGTGTGAAATTTTAGCCAAACGATAAATCGTGATTTTTACATTGGTCACTTTCGGATCTAAAGCTGCTTCTCTCAAAAAACGAACTACATACGAGAACGTGTGATAGGGTGCAAATTGCAAGTAATCTTTTTGTGCTATTTTTTCAAAAATACTACCTTCCAAACTCAATCCTTTGATCGGCAATGGTGGATATTGCTTGTAGAGTAAATCTTTTCTACCCAAGCTTGGAAACGACATATAATCTCTCCGATTGTGGTAACGCCCACCAGGAATTAGACTGTCGATATCATCAATTTCCATCTTTTCAATTAAGTATTCAAAAGTGTCTTTGTCAATGGTTTTATCATATACAAAACGAACAGGCTCACCACTTTTTCTACCTTTTACACTAGTAGATATTTTTTGAATAAAACTTTTTGATAGATCGTTATCGATATCTAATCCTGCATCACGCGTAATTTTAATCATGTGCGCTGACAAGCTTTCGTATTCAAATATATTGAAGATACTTCCTAAGGAATGACGAATTAAATCATCGAGAATAATGATGTATTTTTTATCTCCTTCGTTTGGCAATACGATGAAACGATCAATGGTTCTTGGAATTTCAATTAATGCGTATTTTATTTTTTTGCGTTTCGATTTGAAAAAACGGGAAACTTTCCCTGTATTCTTTACTTGTTCTTTCAATACCATACGAATTGCCAAATAGGCCGCTTTGTCTTTTAAACTCGGCATTTCGTCAATATCATCTAAAATCATGGTTACTAACGCTGGACTTACTTTTTCAATGAAATATTTTTCAATGTATTCACTTTGACTTTTGGAAGCTATTTTTTCGTTTACAATGAAAATATTTTCTTTTTCCAATGCTTCTTGTACTTCATGTAAGATGCGTAAACTTTCTGTTTGTTGCTTGATCACAATTTTCGTGATTCGTTCCAACAAATCTTTTGCTTTTTCGCCACCTAACACACTTCTTCCGCCTTTTCCTGCTTGTGCAATCCGCTTTACGGTAGCATATCGAACTTTAAAAAATTCGTCTAAATTGTTAGAGAATATTCCAATAAATCGAAGTCTTTCAATTAAGGGAACACTTTGATCCGCAGCTTCTTGCAACACACGTCCGTTGAAATCGAGCCAGCTTATTTCTCTATTTATGTATTTATTTTTTGATTGTAGCATTATTTTAAGTCTTTAGGAAATACTTTTAAAATAGTGGTTCCTTCATTGATCGTTTTCCACGAATTTGTATCAAATTGTATGACGACTACGCCACATGTGGGTACATTGTCAAACAGTTTGCTTCCGTAGGTATTGGAAACCGCCGTAATAGCATGATTGTGTCCAAATACCATTAATGTATTTACTTCATCGTCACACGATTTTACAGTTTCTACGAGTCCTGAACCGCCAAAATCGTACATACTTTCTTTGATGATGACTTTTTCAAAAGGATAATTGAGACAACGTGTAAAAATAGCACAGGTATGTAACGCTCTGTTTGCAATGCTTGAATAAATTACGTCTGGCGTTTCTATTGTATTTGCAATAGCGTTTGCTACCAAATGTGCATCTTGAATTCCGCGTAATTTTAGGGTTCTGTCTTTGTCATCTACTGGATATTCCCAAGATGATTTTGCATGCCGAACTATAATTAAAGTTTTCACTTTCGTTTGATTTTAATTAGGGTGATAAACGTTCTATTTTCCACGAATAGTCTGTTTGTAATTGATAGCGCATCCGGTCGTGTAATCGATTGGCTCTTCCTTGCCAAAATTCTATTTCTTGTGGTTTTACCATATAGCCTCCCCAATGTGCAGGACGCTCAATTTCTTTTCCTTCGTAGGCAGTTTCTAATGCTGCTAATTGTTGTTCTAATACTTCTCTGGAAGCAACTATTTCACTCTGTTTGGAAACAATGGCGCCTAGTTGACTTCCGCGTGGGCGCGATTCAAAATAGCCGTCAGATAAATTTTCAGCAATCTTTTCCACCTTTCCTTTGATGATGATTTGTCGTTCCATTGCTGGCCAAAAAAACGAAATACACACATGAGGATTTTTGGCTATTGCCAAGCCTTTTTCGCTCTCATAATTTGAATAAAAAATGAATCCTTCAAAGGTATATTTTTTTAGTAATACTACTCTACTTTTAGGAAAACCATCCAAACCAATGGTACTAATTGTCATCGCGTTCGCTTCGGCAACAGTTTCTGATTTTTCTACTTCATAAAACCATTTTTGAAACATTTCCATCGGGTTTGTCAAACAGTTTTCTTCTAACAGTTCGCTTTTTTCGTAGGATTTTCTGTAATCGCTTAAATCTTGTTTCATTTGCTGAGCTTAACGTGCTTTATAAACATTGTATCGCGATTGCAATTTACAGCTTTTTAGTTGCTTTTAGAAGCAAAAATAATCGGATTTGTATTAAATTTTTTGAAAGTGATATTGCTAATTCTTTTATTCGTATTTTTAAGTACTTCAAAATTTAGTTTGTCATGAAAATTCGCTATTACGGTATCTTGTGCCTTTTATTTTTCTTTATAAGTTGCCACAAAACTATTGAACCAGTACAACCTGAAGCTTCCAAGATTCCATATTTTGATACTACTGGACGCGATGATATTACAACTGGTGGTATTAAAATGATTCCAATTACAACCCCAAAAGGCACTTTTAAGGTTTGGACCAAACGTGTTGGGAATAATCCAACAATGAAAGTATTATTGCTTCACGGTGGCCCTGGAATTACACATGAAATTTTTGAGTGTTTTGATAGTTTTTTTCCAGAAGCTGGTATTGAGTATTATTATTATGATCAGTTGGGCTCGTATTACAGCGATCAGCCTAAAGATAAGAGTTTGTGGGACTTGGATCGTTTTGTAGAAGAAGTAGAACAGGTTCGCATTGCATTAAATCTGAACAAAGACAATTTTTATTTGTATGGACAATCATGGGGAGGAATTTTGGGCTTGCAATATGCGTTGAAATATCAAGAGCATTTGAAAGGGTTAATTATTTCAAACATGGTTCCGTCCATTCCCGATTATCAGAAATATTCTGATGAAGTGTTAGCACCGCAACTGCCACCAGAAGTCCTAAAAGAGATTTTATTGTATGAAGAGAAAGAGGATTATGGAAATCCAAGATATCTAGATTTAATTGTACAACATTATTATACAAAACATGTCATTAGAATGCCTGTAGATAGTTGGCCCGAACCTGTGAGTCGTTCGTTTAAACATTTGAATACAGATGTGTATATAACCATGCAAGGTCCAAGCGAGTTTGGTATTAAAGGAGATGCAACGTTGAAAAATTGGGATGTAAAAGATCGCTTGAAAGAGATTAATGTACCCACTTTAAGTATTGGCGCACAGTATGATACGATGGATCCAAATCAAATGGGTTGGCTAGCGAAAGAAGTTCAAAATGGTCGTTTTTTATTTTGTCCACAAGGAAGTCATTTGTCACAGTTTGACGATCAAGAAGTGTTTTTTAAGGGCTTGATTGATTTTATTAAAGATGTTGACCAAGGTAATCCGATGCAGACAGCATCCTCTGAGTGATTATTAAAAAAAGACTGTCTAAAAAGTTAAGAATTTCGTCAAACCAAACATGATTCAGAATGACGCCTTTTAAAACTTTTTCAGACAGCCGCTTAGATTTTTAGAATATATTCTAAATTAGTTTTCTTGTTCAAATGTGCAACCACCAGCGCCAAATTCGCTAGGTGCATTATTACAACCTAAAATAGTTCCTGGTAATGTGGATGTACATATTCCTAGTGTGTGCGGGCATGGATACGTTTCTCCACCTCCAACAATCGTATTTCCGTTTACTAAAGAAATGTTACTCTTGTTTAATGATAATTTTGTTTTTAATCTTTTTTTCATGATTTAAGTTTTTAAAATGCCTCCATTTGTATAGGTTTTCGGCAACACCTATCCATCGATTGATGTAGCCAAAGTAGGAAGCATTTGAACAGAAAAAAAACAAGTATCGCTTAAATTGGATGATTTAAGGATGCTAAAACTGACTAGAGATACGTCCTTATTTTATTGCATAACAAACACCTTGATCGTCTGGAGCTTGTGTCATTGGAACAGAAACTGGGTTGGTTCCGCCTTTAATCATGCTTGCTTGGTGTTGTGTCATGGTTACAATAACCTTTTTACGTAGTTGTAAATTTTTAAGAATGTGTTTTTTCATGATATATAGATTTATTTAATTTTAAAGCTTTCTATTTTAATTTTTACGATGGTAGCCCCGCACCGTAAATTGTCTAATTTAAGTTTTATTTTTTAATTTTAGGAATCTCACATTTTTTTTGTGCTTCGCGTTTTTCTAATTCTTTGATATAGTAGGAAGGATAAATCCCTGTTGCTTTTTTGAAATGTTTTGTAAACGATTCTGGACTTTTGTAGCCAACTTCCAAGGCAATATGTTTGATAGCGTATTTACGAAATTGCGAGTGTGTTTTCAACCGATTGATGGCGTAATTGATTCGTAATTCGTTCAGGTATTGATAAAATGTCTTTCCTTTTTCTTCTTTTAGAATTTTTGTTAAATACGTTGCATTGGTTTTTACTTTCTTAGCCAAATTTGCCAATGAACAGTTTACATCTAAATAATATTCTTGTGCTTCAACTTTTACAAGATTTTTGATAACTTCTAGCACTTTTTCGTCTGTAATTTTGATTTCTTTATGTTTAGAAACCAAATTAATAGCTGCTGGTTCATGGTTTTTAATGAGTTTTTCAAAATTTTCCTTGTTCACCTTTGCCCTTCTTTTATAGTATATTAAAAAATAAATAGAAGCAATACAAATCAGCCCTACAACTCCAAGAATCATTTTGTAAAATACCGCAGTTTTTTCAATAGAATCGATTACTTTATCGCGAATGCGCAATTCACTTTTTAACAATGCGGTATTGATTTTATTATTTTCTTTATCTGTAATTTTATCCAAATCATTTCGTGCCGTTTCGTAGATTCTGGATTGTTCCGAGTTTCCAATTGCGATATAACTTTTTGATAGAAAATCGTACGTATCAATGAGTTGAAGTGGTTTAAATTCGTCATCATTTACTTTTTCAGATTGATTCGCCACTAGAATTACATTTTCAAGATGCGTAATCGCTTTCGTATAGTCTTTGAGTCGATAGTAACACGCGCCTGTGTAAAAAAGTGTTTCGGTTAATCGCTTTTTATTTTCAATTTGTTCGATAAATTTTTTAGCTTTTTTAAGATATGCCAAAGAGGTTTGATACTCATCTTTTAAGTAATACGCAATTCCAAAATCAACATTGAAATAACTTTCATCAACTTTATTGTCAATAGAAAGACATATTTCATATCCTTTTTTACTGTAATATATAGCGGAGTCAGGCTGTTGCAAAGTCAAATAGGTTCCGCCAATTCCCATCAATGTTCTGGCAATAACCGTTTTGTTTAAATCTAACTCCACTGCTTTTTGGTAGGAAGTTTTATAATTCCGTAATGCTTCTTCAAAATTACCAGCATTCCGTTTTATTTTGGCAATATTAATGGCTGCTTTTAGTAAATCCTTTTTTTTATTTTTAGAAAAAGCATCATCATATACACGAGTATAATATGTTAATGCGATTTCATCTTTTTTGTCTAAGACATACGCGTTTCCTATTCGGAGTAGAAATAAGTTTTTTTCGGGGAGTTCTTTCGTTTCGATGAATTGCAAACCTCTATTGAGTGTATCAATTGCCGTTTGGTACACGCCTTTTTCAGTTAAAATAATTCCTTTGAGCAAATAGGCTTTTGCAATTATAATACTGTCTTTTTTTTTCAACGCAAGCTGCATCAATTGTTCGGAATATTCCGTTGCTTTTTTAAAATCTTTGTTCAGATTTTCTTCAATTCTGCATATTAGTTCTTCAATATTATATTCTTTTTCATCATTCTTTTCAGTACTACAACTTGCGAATAACCCACAAGTTAATAGCACAAAAAGCACTTTTTTTGGGCACAGCTTAACTTTTGTATAGAAAGTCATTTATTTCATAGAATTAATTAAACTCAAACACTTTTCCGTCGTCGGCTAATACTACATTTTCAAATACGGTTTGTGCTTCTTCTTTGAATTCCTTGAAGCCATCATAACGCGTTGAAAAATGACCTAGTATTAACTGGCCAACATTCGCTTCTTTGGCAATAATTGCTGCCTGTTTTGCGGTAGTATGCTTGGTTTTAGCGGCTAATTGATCGTGTTTATCTAAAAAAGTAGCTTCGTGATATAATACATCTACATTTTTAATTTGATCAATGATTTCAGGGAAATATACCGTATCACTGCAAAATGCGTACCCTTTTGATTTAGGAGGATCAAAAGTGAGTTTTTCATTGGGAATGACTTCGCCAGAATCCAGCGTAATGTCTCTCCCATTTTTGATATTTTGATAGTAACATTTTTCTATTTCATAGTTGAGAACAGCATTGACATTTAGTTTGCGTTCTTTTACTTTTTCTTTGAATAGAAAACCATTTGTATACACTCTATGATCTAATGGAATCGTTGTTACGGTAATTTTGTCATCTTCAAATATGACTTCAGCCGTTTTACTTTCTAATTCATGAAAACAGAGTTTATAGCTTGTCCATGATTTGGTGAGTTTTAGTTGTAATAATGTGAGTTCTTTGAGTCCTTTTGGACCATAAATATGCAAATCTGTATCGCGTCCTAGCAACATAAACGTGGAGATCAATCCTATGAGTCCATAGAAATGATCGCCATGTAAATGTGAGATAAATATATGTTTAATTCTGGCAAATTTTACTTTACTTCTTCGAAGTTGTACTTGTGTTCCTTCACCACAATCAATTAGAAATATGTGATTTCGAATTTCAAGAATTTGTGCTGTCGGATTTGAATTTTTTGTGGGTGTTGCTGCATAACAGCCTAAAATGGTTAATTTCATGTATGTGTTTTAATCCTTGGAAGTTAGAAGCCTAAATCGCGTTCTATTTCTTCCATTTCAATGATATCAAAAGCTTCTTGTAATGTTGGAACTGTTATGATAGCTTCTGGCAAGTCATCGACATTCATTTTATTCGTTACAATAACAAACGAGTGTTTTGCGGCACGATGTGTTTTGGAGAGTTGTAAAAATTCTACCAAATCACTTTCGCCTAAATTCTGAAACGAAAATAAATTTACAATGATATTATCATGTTTAATTTCGTTGTAACGTGCATTAATTTTTTTTACAAGTTCCACCGTATTAGGAACTTCTTGTGTAATGATCAGAATATTTTCTTGCTTGTCTAAAATCATAGGTTAATAGTTTAGAGGTTCTGGTTATCTTTTTAAGATCTACTAACAATTTACAAAATTTACTTCATAGTTGTATTCTTAAAATAGGTTTAACACTATTTTAATTTTTAAAGCTAAAAAGAAATTTATTTATCACTGTTGTCAACAAAAGATATAAGACCGCTACGCTTCGACAAGCTCAGTGCAAGCGCTGTTAGATCATAGAATAAAGACGAAATGGTAACTACCTGAAAATAAAGCTTATAATTATATCGTTTTAATCATGAATATCTAGTAAGAACTCAGCATATCGATTTTCAATTTTGAAATCTTTCTCTAAGTTTTCAATGGTAAAATCCCATTCGTCACTTGGAACCCAATCTCCGCAAGCTGTCAGATGTAAGTTTGTCATAAATCTTTCATAACTTTCTGAATAATAAACATCTTTTAGTTCAAAAAAATCCATTCTGTTCTCTAAATCAACAGCACTTATTTTATTATTGAGCCACCTGTTTATAAGTAAATCTAGTGTTTCTAGTTTGGCTAATTTTTCTTCTTTAGAAATTTCAAATGCTTCACATATAAACTCATAAATATCGCCTCTTGTTGGCTTTTTTAATGCTACAATTTTTTGCAAAGCTTCATTCCCGTTTGTTTCGCCTAAAAAATCGAGCAATACCTTAGGTAAATTTTCAGGATAAATTTCTCCAATTTCGTAAGCAACATATATTTCTTTTAAAGAATTCATTTTGAATGTTTTGTAAGTCTATTTTATAATAAAAAATTTTCATTCTTCAGAAAAAGAACAAATTAAATAAAATTTTACTGCTTTATTTTGGAAGCTAATAAGTAAATAACCGCCATTCGAACTGCGACACCATTTTCAACCTGATTTAAGATAATCGATTGCTTGGAATCCGCCACATCACTCGTGATTTCCACGCCTCTATTGATAGGCCCTGGATGCATAATCACGATTTCTTTGTCGAGTGAATCGAGCAATGCTTTGGTGACACCATATTGTTGTGCATATTCACGCGTAGACGGAAAGTAGCTAATGTCCATGCGTTCGTTTTGTACCCGAAGCATGTTTGCAACATCACACCATTCGAGTGCTTTTCGTAAGTCCGTTTCTACTTTGACGCCCAAACTTTCAATATAAGTTGGTAATAATGTTTTTGGTCCGCACACTTTTACATTGGCACCTTGAAGTTTGAGTGCAAAGATATTGGACAACGCAACTCTACTGTGTAAAATATCGCCTACAATGACTACATTTTTACCCGCAACATCGCCTAGTTTTTCACGAATGGAATACGAGTCGAGTAATGCTTGGGTTGGATGTTCGTGTGCACCATCGCCAGCATTTACGATACTTGCGCTTACATTTTTAGATAGAAATACACCTGCTCCCGGATTTGGATGACGCATAACTACCATATCCACTTTCATGGACAAAATATTGTTTACAGTATCAATTAAAGTTTCTCCTTTTTTTACAGAAGATTGCGAAGCCGAAAAGTTAATCACGTCGGCGGACAAGCGTTTTTCTGCCAATTCAAACGAAAGTTTCGTTCGTGTACTGTTTTCAAAAAACAGATTGGCAATGGTAATATCTCGTAAAGAAGGTACTTTTTTTATAGGACGATTGATCACTTCTTTAAACTGATCTGCCGTTTCAAAAATGAGTTGTATATCTTCTTCCTTGAGATATTTGATACCTAGTAAGTGGTTTACACTCAATTCACTCATTTCTAGTTGTCTTTTTCTTGGTTCATAAGATATATCATGTCTTCGCCGTCATTTTCCTTCCAATTCACTTTTACTTTTTCCTTATTGATCGCGTCTACTTGTCGTCCACGATAATTTGGCTGAATTGGTAAATGTCTGCTAAAACGTCTGTCGATCAATACTAACAGCTCAATTTCTTCTGGACGCCCAAAGGATTGAATGGCAGTTAGTGCGGCACGAATGCTTCTTCCTGTATATAAAACATCGTCAATGAAAACGACCTTTTTATTTTCCACAACAAAGTCAATATTCGTTTTATTTGCTTCTAGTATTTTTTCGCTGCGGCGAAAATCGTCTCGGTAAAAAGTGATGTCGAGATAGCCCAATTGTATGTTTTTCACTTGATATTCATCCCGTAAAATAGTGGTTAAGCGTTCTGCTAGATAAATTCCTCTGGGTTGAATTCCAACAAGCACTGTATTTGAAAAATCAAGATGGTTTTCGATGAGCTGACATGCCAATCGATGCAGAATAATTCCGATCTCTTTTGAGTTCAATAAGATTTTTTGACTCATAATTAACTCCAAATGGTATTTGGTAGACAAAAGTACAGATTTTTTTGTTTATATCGCTTCTATTGTAAATTAAGAAATGTGTGAAACATAAATTTCATTACTAGATTAGCATCTAAAATATATCTCGACTGCACTCGATATGACATTACAGAAAGAAAAGTATACTTGAAAGTGGAATTAATTTTAAAAAAATAAAATTCAAACAAAGAATGGTTACCTTTTTGCTGTTTTACCATTAAGTATATAAACGTATTATTTATGAAAGATCAATCATTGTTGCAATTGCTGACTTCCGAGAAGAAAGAACAGGCTTTTGTAAAGATTTACAGATATTTTCCGAAAGTATCTCGCTTTATATGCAAACATGGAGGCACTAAAGAAGAAGCACAAGATGTGTTTCAAGAAGCTTTGTTAATTTTCTACAGAAAAGCTAAAACACCTGATTTTAAGTTAACTGCACGAATTGAAACATACATTTTTAGTATTTGTAAATATTTATGGAAAGATCAGTTAAAACTGAAAAATAAACAAACAGCGTCGTTTGAAGAAACGTTTTTAAAAGACGACACGATTCCCGTAGAAATTCATTTACAAGAAGAAAAAAAGTATCAATTAGCCGAAAAAGCCTTGCGATCTATCGGAGATAAATGTTTGCGATTACTTTCGCTATTTTATATTGATAAAAAGAAGATGCGCGACATTGCTGATTTATTAGGATTTACTTCCGAATCATCTGCTAAAACACAGAAATACAAGTGTTTGGAAAGAGCAAAACAAGAATTAAAAACCTTAAAAAGCTAACAGATGAGAAAAGAATTAGAGACTATTGAATATATAGAACGTTATTTATTAGGATTAATGAATACTGATGAATCAAATGTGTTTGAGTATACTATGAATAATAATGAAGATTTTAAAAACGAAGTTGAATTACAAGCACAATTAGTGCAGGGTTTGGAACGAATTTCGTTGCAACAAACTATTCAAAATGCACAGAAAACCTATACTTTTTGGAAACTTATAAAATTGATTGGAATGATTTTGATTCCGCTTCTTCTGGTACTTTTGAGTTGGTATTTTTTGAACACTTCCGCAGAAACCACTCATGAAGCAGAGACAATTCCAACGAAAGTTGAACAATTAAAAATTCAAGAGAATTCTAAAATTGAAACGAAAGATGTTAAAGAAAAGACTGTTTCTACTCTAGATACAATTCCGAAAAGGAAAACGCAAGCTGTTCTTATCGCAGAAAATAACAATGTGAAAAGTTATGAAAGTATTCCATCGGAAATTTTCACTATTCAAACAGAAAAAGATACCATTTTGGAAACTCAGAACGGAATTGTGTTTTTGATTCCAAATGATGCATTTGTAGATTCAAATCAACAAATTATCAACGGAAGTATTCAACTTGAGATTAAAGAAGCACTCGATCCGATGACGATTATGACATCAGGGTTGACAACACTCCACAATGGAAAACTCTTGGAAACTGGCGGTATGTTTTTTGTAGAAGCTACAAAAGATAGTCAGCAATTAGAAATTCATCCTGAGAAGGAAATTATAGCAGATATTCCGACTTTCGATTATAAAAACGACATGCAACTGTTTGATGGTAAAGTTTTGGAAAACGGAACAATTAATTGGGTGAATCCAAAACCTTTGGAAAAAACGTTGATTCCACATGATATTCAGAGTTTGAATTTTTATCCACCAAATTATTTAGAGACACTTTCTAAAAAAGGATATGATATCACGGATAAGAAGTTTACGGATAGTTTATATTATTCTTTTAGATTTTTAGAAAAAAGTGAGACCGTAAATAAAGAGATTGGAAGGTTTATTGATAAAAAGTCAAAAAGATCAGCTATATCTAGTGATACAGTTATGATTATTTCAAAAAACTCTAGAAAAGCTGGCAATGAACTTCCAGGCTTAGATCCGTTGAAAGTAAAGACAATTTGGAACGAACGCTATCAACACACATTTATCGCAACCAAAGCTTTTGAAGAACGTTTAAAAATGATTCACACCAATTGCAAGGACGCAAATTATATGTTGGATGTGTATTTGAAAAACTTAGATCGTGATTTGCATGTTTCGGATTCTATTATTGCGTATTCTACATATTATGGTGAGGCTATGAATATGCCTTTTTTAGAATTTTCAAGACAACGCCTAACGAATATAGCTAATGTATCTTCGGATGTTTCTTCACTCAATAATTACTATGTAAAACAACAAAAAGTGTATCGTTTGGCTTTAGAGAAAACGCAACAAAAAATGGATTCTTTATTGAATATTGATACAAAATATCAAACATTTTCAAAAAATCAATTACAAAATTATTATTTGAATGAATTAGCTGTTACCACTCAGAAAGTTGCTAAAGATATTGATGTAAAGTTGCCACAGGTTTTTAATGAACCTATTAATGGGCCAACGAGAGAAACTTCTATCGCAAGAATTATTAAGAAAGAACAACGTAAACGAACGTATAGAGCTTCTGTTCGCTCTACAGGTTGGAAAAATATTGATCAAATTATTAACGGTAAAGTTATTACAAGTGTACAAAATAGAACGACAACGACAATTCAGAATAAAAATAAGGAAGTAACAATTACATATTCAAGCTATAGCGTTTCTATTGAAAATAAAGAGAATTTTGATAATTTGTTCGTGTATGTTGTTCCGAATGAGTTTACTAGTTTTATTCGATTAGAAGCAAAAAATAATAGTTTCAATTATAAATTGAATGATTTGTTGAAGTATCGCGTGTATTGCATTGCGTATTTGGATGAGATTCCTTTTTATTTTAGTCAACCTATCAAAAGTAATTCAGAAATAATTAAACTTACAGAAATCACTAAAGAGAATTTAGCTATTCAATTATCTAGATTAAAAAATCAGAATAGTACTTTAGAAACTGAGATTTCATATCAAGTTTTTAAAAGAAATAATAGTGCAAAATTAAAAAGGTATCGTGAAATCGTGAAGCTAAAAAGAGCATTAGAATCGATTGTTTTTCCATGTGCTAAAACAGAAACTGTTAAAGGTGTTTTAGAAGAAATTCGTTTTAGGAGAGACACAATTCTACGTATTAATTTGATTGATGATGGACAGTAAGTTATAAAAAACTGTATATAAAAAAAGCCGTTTCAATTGAAACGGCTTTTTCAGTATTATGATAAAATGATTAAGAATTGTTTCCTTCCATTTTGTCTTTTAACTCTTGTAAAGCATCTAAGTCTCCAAGCGTAGTTTTTTCATTAGCCTGCTGTTTTTTAGCAGCCACCTGAATGTTCTTTTGCTCTTCTTCTCTAAAGATTGCTGTATGAGAAGCTACAACTCTTTTGAATTCTTTGTTGAACTCAATTACTTTGAACTCCGCTGAATCACCTTTCTTTAATTTCTTTCCGTCTTCTTTTTCTAAGTGACGAGAAGGAATGAAAGCGATTACATCTTCGTTTAAAGCTACAGTTGCACCTTTATCATTGGTATCTGTAATTTCTGCTGTATGCAATGTACCAACACCGTAATCAGCTTCATACTTATCCCAAGGATTCTCCGTAGTTTGTTTGTGACCTAAACTTAATTTACGTCCTTCTACGTCTAATTCTAATACAAGTACTTCTAATTTGTCACCAACAGTAACAAATTCAGATGGATGCTTCACTTTCTTAGTCCAAGATAAATCAGAGATATAAATTAATCCGTCAATACCTTCTTCTAATTCTACGAATACACCAAAGTTTGTGAAGTTACGAACTGTTCCTGTGTGTTTAGAACCAACAGGATATTTGTTTGTAATATCTGTCCATGGATCTGGCGTCATTTGCTTAATACCAAGTGACATTTTACGATCGTCTCTATCTAATGTTAAGATTTTCGCTTCTACTTCATCTCCAACTTTTACGAAATCTTGAGCCGAACGTAAGTGTGTAGACCAAGACATTTCAGATACGTGAATTAATCCTTCCACACCTTCAGCTACTTCAATAAATGCACCGTAATCAGCAATAACCACTACTTTTCCTTTTACTTTATCTCCGATTTTTAAGTCAGAACTTAAAGCTTCCCAAGGATGCGCGCTTAATTGTTTTAATCCTAATTGGATTCTTGACTTGTTATCATCAAAATCAAGGATTACTACGTTTAACTTTTGATCTAACTCAACAACTTCATTTGGATGATTAATTCTAGACCAAGAAAGATCTGTAATGTGAATTAATCCATCAACGCCACCAAGATCAATAAATACACCGTAAGAAGTAATATTCTTCACGATACCTTCTAATACTTGACCTTTTTCTAATTGACCAATGATTTCTTTCTTTTGTAGCTCAATATCAGCTTCGATAAGTGCTTTGTGAGAAACCACCACGTTTTTGAATTCATGGTTAATTTTAACCACTTTGAATTCCATTGTTTTGTTTACATACTGATCGTAATCTCTAATTGGCTTCACGTCAATTTGAGATCCTGGTAAGAACGCTTCAATTCCGAATACGTCTACAATCATACCTCCTTTAGTTCTGCATTTTACAAAACCATTAACGATTTCACCATTGTCATGAGCAGCATTTACTCTTTCCCATGCTTTGATTGTTCTCGCTTTTCTGTGAGATAATACTAATTGTCCTGTTTTGTCTTCACGAACGTCAATTAATACTTCTACTTTGTCTCCTACTTTTAAATCTTGATTGTAACGGAATTCGTTTAAAGAAATTACACCTTCAGATTTCGCATTGATATCAATGATCGCTTCTCTGTCAGTCATTCTTACTACAGTTCCTTCTACTACAGCATCGTCATCTGTATCAACGAAGTTTGCCGCTACTAATTTTTCGAATTCTTCTAGCTTTTCGTCTTCAACTTGGTCAATCCCTTCTTCGTAATTGTGCCAGTTAAAATTTGCTAAAAATTCTTCAGGGTTTTTAACATCCTGAACCTGTGTGTTTGTGTTTTCTTCAGCCATTGCTGATGTATTAATTTGTATACTGCTCTTATAGAGATTCTTCACATGTAAAAAACAGTAGTTGTTATGTTTATATTAAAATTGATTTCCTTTTCGATTCTCTAACATGCTAAAAAGGAGTGCAAAAGTACCAATATTATTTTGATTAACAAATTATTAGGCCTCAAATAGAAGTGATTTTATTCAATTTATCTAGTAAAAGTGACATTCGTCGAAAAAGTAGATTATAACACTTTCGTAACTTGAAATATATTTTTTTAATTTATCTTTATAGTGTTTAATAATTAAAATAACAGAATAATGAGTGTAAAATTAAAATATCAAGGAGTTCTTGACCTTGGTGAAGCTTTAGGAATCCAAAATGGAAATGTAGAAGAAGTAAATGGTGTATTAAAAGTTTCAGGTGTTGCAGGAACGCCACACGAAAAGAATTTAATGTGGGATAAAATTAAAGAAGTTGGTGGTGAATTACCATCAGATATTGAAGCACATATAGAAGTTGCTGATGATTCAGTATATCACCGTCATACAGTTGCTAGTGGAGAAACTTTAGGAAAAATTGCTAAAAAATATTATGGAAAAGCTGGAAAGTATACCGCTATTTTTGATGCAAATACAAATATTTTAAAGAATCCGGATGTTATTCATCCAGGACAAGAGTTGACTATTCCAAACTTATAAAATAATAAGAATAGTAAGAAAGCTTCCAAATTTGGAAGCTTTTTTTATGCATTTATAATTTATCAAAGGTAACTTTTGTTTCAAACACCCAAGATTCTCCTTTTCCTAAACTAGTATTTTGAAAATACCTATAATATTTTCCATAGTATTGTTTATCCCATATATATTGCGTAGCATATTTATTATAAAAACTAAACTTGCTTTTTATATTTACAGATAGTTTCTTTTTATCGTTCCACATAAATAACATATTGTTATAACCTTCTAGTTTTTTATTTCCATCTCGATTAAAAATAGTAACGTTGTCAGGATTAGACGTAAATCCCTGTTGTGCTACATCAATACTAATTGAAGCAATAGATCCAAAACATGTATTTATAGGAATATTATTTTTTGCTGTAATCGTATTTTTTGTAAAATACCCACCATCTGAAATCTTTGTTATCTTTATGTGTTCTGCATCTTCTGTATGTATATTATCATCTCTGTACATTATACTCTTTTGTTTGTATGTAAAGCTTTTGCATGCGCTCATCTTAAATTCAGTAGTAGTATCTTTTATTACATTACCATCAATAAGAAAGCTTACTTCTATATTTTTTTCTCTCCCATGGAAGCCACCTGTAAAGTCTGAAGCTCCAGATCTTTTATATACAAACTCAGACTCTCCAAAATACAATAGCATAGCTCCAGTTGGAATCATTTTTTCTCCATTATATGTAAATTCTTTACAGTACGTTATTCTGTATTGATCTGAATATACATTGTGTGATAAATTTTTCTCATGAGCAATGGCAAAACCCCAATAATAGTTGGGCTTTGTATTACTTTGTGTATATACTGTAAAAAGAT
>CAYGPQ010000074.1:0-22129 GCA_964351775.1 uncultured Kordia sp.
AACCTTTTATAAAATTAGTCGCTTAAATACTTGTTTTTATCTTAGAATGCTCAGTCAGCATTATTTTGTAATTCTAATCAATATAATTAAGTAATGTGTCAATTTGACAATTTGTTAATTTGAAAATGTAACAATTTGATAATGAATCAAGTTCCGCTTGAAGAGTCATGACAAACCTTGAACTTTGAATCTTTGAATTGAGCGAAGCGAAACATTAAGCGCAGCGAAAAACCTTGAATCTTTGAATCTTTGAATCTTTGAATTGAGCGAAGCGAAACATTGAGCGCAGCGAACTACCCCATAATCCGTACCAACAACTCTTTCAACAAATCGCCACTAGGCAAATTACTCGCGCCAACGCCTTTACTTTTCAGGTCCATTTCGCGTAAAGTCGCAATTATACCACTTACTTTTTTCATTGGATAATTGTGCGCTGCCGTTTGATATTCCTTCACAAAATACGGATTGATACGCAGCACAGAAGCCACATGTCGCGGTGTTTGATCCTGCAAACCGTGATATTGCAATAATTGCGAGAAAAAATTAAACAACAACGAAACCGTCACCACCGTAGGATTGTCCTTTGGGTTTTCAGAAAAATAGGTTATAATTTGAAATTCCTTTGTAAAATCTTTATCGCCAATTGCTTTGCGCAGTTCAAAATTGTTGTAATCTTTACTAATTCCGATGTTTTCTTCAATCAAAATAGGCGTAATTTCACTTCCTTTTGGTAAAATCAACTGTAACTTTTCGAGTTCGTTATTAATTTTACTCAAGTTCGTTCCCAAAAACTCTACCAACATTTGCGCAGCTTTTGGCGTGATATTATATTTTTTTCCCGCCAACACTCTACGAATCCAATCGGCAACCTGATTTTCATACAGTTTTTTACTTTCGTAAACGACGCCATTTTTGTTCGCTATTTTATATAACTTCTTGCGTTTGTCAATCGTTTTATACTTATAACAAATCACCAAAACAGTGGAAGGTTGCGGATTTTCGAGATAATCGGCTAATTTTTCAATCGTTCGCGACAAATCTTGTGCTTCTTTCACAATCACTACTTGTCGTTCCGCCATCATGGGATAGCGTTTGGAGTTGGCAACAATATCATCAATGGTGACATCGCGTCCGTACAACACCATTTGGTTAAAGCCTTTCTCTTCTTCAGCCAATACTTTTTCTTCAATATAATCGGAAATTTTGTCAATATAATAGGCTTCTTCTCCCATTAAAAAATAAATAGGTTTGATGTTTCCTTTCTGTATATCGACGACAATCTGTTTAGCTTCTTCCATTGTTGAGACAAATGCGGAATTGTATTGGTTTTCGATGCACGAATCGTTAGTTTTGTGTTTATGGAACCTTTGAATTTTCCAAAATATACATTCCGCTTCAAAAATAGGGAAAATAAAATCTATATTTTTGATGCGATTCGGAAAAAGTTTGTGGTCTTAACTCCTGAAGAATGGGTTCGGCAACATACGGTACAATTTCTAATGCAAGAAAAAAAGTACCCAATTAGCCTTATTAATGTCGAAAAAGAACTCATATTCAACGATTTAAAGAAACGATATGATGTGGTGATTTTCAATTCTGACGGAAGTATTTTTTTGGTGGTTGAGTGCAAACGGAGCGCGATTACCATTCAACAAAATACATTTGATCAAATTGCACGCTATAATATGGTATTGGAAGCACAATATTTGATGGTGACCAACGGTTTACAACATTATTATTGCACGATGGATTACGATGCAAAACAATATCATTTTTTGAGAGAATTACCTGTTTATCGGATTTCTTAGACTTCTTTAACCTCTTTGACTGAAATATTTTAGAATCACAATCCTTTTGTCAATCTCCATCTAGTACGAAAATTATTTTGCTTAGTATAAAAAATATGTAACTTTAGTCCATCATACAATAACCAACACCACAACACTATGAAATTAGGTGCATTTTCTGTAAGTCTTTCGGTGAAAGATATTCACGCTTCTAAAGCTTTTTATGAAAATTTAGGTTTCACTGTTTTTCACGGAGAGATTAATCATAATTTTTTAATCATGAAAAATGGCGATACTATTATTGGATTGTTTCAAGGGATGTTTGAAGGCAATCTGTTAACTTTTAATCCTGGTTGGGATCAAGATGCGAAAGACTTAGAATCGTTTATGGATATCAGAGACATTCAGAAGGAATTGAAATCAAAAGACTTTAATTTCGCAACAGAAGCCGACGAAACTTCGAAAGGTCCTGCTAGTTTTGTGATTACCGATCCAGATGGAAATGTGATTTTAATAGATCAGCATGTGTAATTTTAGATCGCTTCGCTGTTAGATATTAGATGTTAGACCGCTGCGCTTTTAGACTTGTTCCCGCATAGACGGAAATCTCTTGGACTGCTTCGCTATTAGATCACTGGTGCTCTTGGTATTTTAAATTGTTGATGTAATTATGAATTATTTCCTACGTTGTTCCGAACTTGATTTAGCTTTACGGAGATTTAAGAACTAAAAAAGCATCTATTTCGCAATAGACGCTTTTCTAATTTGATGAATGACTACGATTGTTCTCATTCATGTGCAATTTGTTTTTTATACTTTTAAATAGCTTCTCCTTTTTTCAGTTTATCTAAATTTGCTTGAACATTCGCCTTACTTTGAGGATTTGGCGCGTTATTTAACGCTTTTTCTAAATGTTTTATTGCCGATTTAAAATCTCCTTTTGCTGAGTAACCCCTTGCCAATCCATAATGTACTGGCCAAGTTCCTTTGTTTTTCTTTGCGTTGTATTCAAAAATTTCCATGGCTTTATCGTTCAAGCCTTGCGCAATGAGTTGTCGTCCATATTGATGAATTTCAAAGACCGTTGCAATCGGCAATACCGCATCCATTGCTTTCAATGCTTCCTCTTTTTTACCTTGCTTTAGTAGAATAGCCGCCTTGATTTGTGTATTGGCAAAGGTTTGTTGACTGTAAAATTGACCAGAAATTGCATTGTCAATCCATGTCATGGCTTCATCCAAATCGCCCCCATTACTCAAAGCAAATGTTGCCGCTTGTTCCCACGTTTGACGATTGAATCCAGGTTGATCTTGCATTTTCTTGCGGATGTCCGTCATGACAATATTTGTTACATCAAAACTAATTGTAATTGGAATTTCTTTCTTTTCCCATTGCAATGCTAAGGTGGTACTGTTTGCTGTGATGTCAATAAAATCGAAAGTTAAGAGTTCTTCATGTGGAATTTCTCTAGAAGTTACGTCTACACGCAAAGCGTCTTCAGCTGGTTCATAAAAATAACTTCCCCAAGAAGTACTGTTATTGGAAAAAATGATCGTTACAGTTCCGTCTTGTTTGACTACTGCGTGCAATCCGTAGGTTCCAGCTTTGATTGCTTTTCCTTCTACTGTTGCATTATCTGAAAAAGTGATGACGGTATTTTCATCGGCTCCTGCACGCCAAGGCGATTCTTTAGCGGTTCCAAATCCGAGGTTGTTCATTCCATAAGGAACTAATTTTCCCCAAATTTCACGTCCGCGAACACTTGGTCGTGAATATGTAACACTGACTTCTGAGATTCCTACCGTTTGTGAAACTGTCGATTTTTGACTTCCACGTGGTGTATTGATTTGTGCATTGGCTGATGAACTTATTAGAAAGAACATTAAAACAGCCACGCTAGTGAAGTGTGTAATTTTTAATTTCATAAAATGTTGATATTAGTTAATTAAGCTTTGTGCAAACAAGGTAAGTTTTCAAATGCCACGTACTTGTTATAGCTTTGTTAATGTTGAAGTGATATATGTTAATTAACATTTTTCAACAGTTCAGCGTTTTTAATATCCCAAAATAAAAAAGCCCTGCAAATAGCAAGGCTTTTTTAGTATACATGTATGTTGATGAATTATCTCTTGATGAATTTCTTCGTTAAGATTTCATCACCATCGTTAATTTGTAATATGTAGATTCCTGCTTTTAAGTTGGCTACATTGATCGTTTTGTTTTCCAATGTTCCAACTTTTACAACCTGACCTAGTAAAGAATGAATTTGATACGAAGCCGTTGCATCCGCGTAGATTCTCACTTCCAATTGACTTTTAGTAGGATTCGGATAAATCGTAAAGTCTTCTGCTGAAATTTCGTTTTCATTCAATCCATATAAGAATTCTGTTTTAGCGTTATCCTTAGTAGAAACAATTGCTTGTCTAGCTGATCCACCACTTGTAATTCCTTTAATGCTTACTTGATCTATATAAATGTGATCTCCATTTGCAGAAGCATCTGCTTGGAATCTGAAGCTAGCATTACTTACAAAGTTATAAGTAGTTTTGTCTAAGGTTACAATAGATGTATAGAAACCATTGTTTTCAAAATCGGTTCCACTCACATATGCTTTTACTGTATTCCATCCAGAACCATCATTGTAACGCAACCAGAAATCTTCTCCGCTTTCCATACTGTATGAATAGAAATGGAATGCTACTTCTACTGTATCATACGGACTTACATCTATATTGTTTAATGTCATGGATGATGCGGTTCCAGAGTTATCTCTTATTCGAACTGAAGAGCTTCCTTCATAGGATCTAGTTCCAGAATAAAGAGCACAATCTCCACCACCGTCAACCCAACCATCTAAACCAGCTTCAAAGAAACCTTCATGTAATACTGTAGTTCCTGCTACAACGGCTCCATTTAATGTTCCGAGGTCTGAGAACGTGTCTACATCGTATACATCCCATTCGCTAACTGTATAGGTAGTATTTGGAGTTGTAACATTTCTACGTAAGGTTACATCACTTCCAAAAGTAGTTGTGGCATTAAATGTACCTATAGCGTCTACTAATACATCATTTTTAAATAAACCAACAGCATCATTTCCGTTAAAGGAGATGATTGAATTTGTAGTTAGTACATCTGCTTTAGAAGTAATTCCATTATCGGCAGAACTATGACCAATTACATATACACTTCCATCCGTTAAGTTTCCTGTTAAAGCATATCCTGTAGACCAGCTTCCTGCTCCATTTGTTTGTTTTTTAATAGAATATACAGCTAAATCAACTGTGTTTCCAGAAGTATTTGCTATTTCTAATGCCTTGTTAAATGAGGTTCCTTCTACATATTCAGAGAAAAATAATACATCAGGGTTTCCAACAACAGGCGCCAAGGTAGTTGCGCTTACTGTTGTACTATTTGAAGAAACGTTTCCTGCGGCATCTTTAGCTGCCACTGAAAATGTATATGAAGTTTCAGCTGAAAGTCCTGTAACTTGATAGGAAGTTGAGGCAATTGTTGCTATCAATGTTGATGAATTATATACTTCATAACTTACAACTGCAACATTATCTGTAGCGGCTGTCCAGTTTAAATCAATGGTAGTTTGCGTTTCATTTGATGCTACTACATTTGTTGGAATTGATGGTGCAGTTAAATCAACTGTAGTTACATTTGTTCCTGTACTTGAAGCAGATGCATTTCCAGCAGCATCTTTTGCTCTTATTGTAAATGTATAAGTTGTAGCTACTGAAAGTCCTGTAACATTGTATGTTGTATTTGCTGTACTTCCTTGTAATGTCCCGTTTCTATATACTTCATAAGCAGTTACGCCAACATTATCTGTTGCAGCGTTCCAGTTTAAGGTTGTTCCAGTTTCTGTAATGTTTGAAGCCACAATGTTTGTTGGAATTGATGGTGCTTCAGTATCTGGTGTAGTTCCACCATTTATGGTATGTGTTCCTAAATCAGAGAATGTATTTGTTACATAGGTGTCCCACTCTGAAGTTGTATAGGTGGTATTTGGATTGGTAATATCTACTTTTCTACGTAAAGTTACATCTTGACCAAAATTTGCGCTAGAACCAAAAGTTCCAATCACATCAATCAATACATCATTTTTAAATAATCCTACGGCATCGTTTCCATTAAACGAAATAGCAGTATTTGTAGTTAATGCTGTTGCTTGCGAAGTAACTCCTGCATCAGCTGAACTATGTGCTAACACATATACGCTTCCATTTGCTAAAGTTCCTGTCAAAGCATATCCTGTAGACCAACTTCCTGCGCCATTGGTTTGTTTTTTAATTGTATAATTAGCTAAGCTGATAGAATTTCCTGTAAAATTAGCAATCTCCAAAGCTTTATTATAAGACGATCCTTCTACATATTCTGAGAAGAATAATTCAGTTGTTGCTCCGCCAATTGTTGTCGTGATAGTTACTCCTGAACTAGCACTCGATGTATTTCCTGCTGCATCTTTAGCAGCTACTGTAAATGTATAACTCGTGTTTCCTGTAAGTCCTGATACATTATATGTTGTATTTGGAGTGTTCCCAATTAATACACCATTTTGAAATACTTCATAAGATGTTACAACAGTATTATCTGAAGAAGCTGCCCAGTTTAAAGTCGTGGCAGAGGTTGTTGTGTTTGATGCTACAAGACTTTGTGGAATTGTTGGAGCTTCGGTATCATTTCCTAGATTAAATTTATCTTCAGCCTGTGGACCTCCCCAAATTTGAGTTGCAAATGCAGGATTATCTACAAATGGATTTCTGTTTCCTTGAATTCCTACTAATACATTATTTCGCTGTTCTTCAAAAGCATTCACAGGATCTTCTACATTCCATTGCAAAAATAAATCAATCATATTTACATCTGAAGCCATTGGGTTTCCTACACCAACATTACTTGGTAAACAACGACTTCCATAACGTAAGTACATATACATCATCATACGTGCTACATCGCCTTTCCATTCATCACCAGGATAAAAGTCTCCTTGAGGATTTATAACTGAATTTCCACTTCCTGTGCCAAATTTTCTGTTATTTCGACTTGAATTCATTTGGAAATCACATGGTCGTAAACTATGCGCATCCGATCCAGGACCAGAAGTTCCAAGGTCTGGGCTTCCTAATGATTTTGGATATACATGTTCTCTATTCCAATCGCCTGTAAAACCACCATGCATTGTTTTATTTCTAGAACGATCTGTTTTAAAAACACCGTCAGTATCATCATATCCATAAATCAATAGTACTTTTGAATTGTCCGTAGGATCTACGTCTGATTGTTCTAACGCATCCCATACGCCAGGCGTATACGATAAGAAAGTTGTATGTGTTGAAATGACTTTGATTGCTAACTCATCTTTTAGGTTGTTTCCAGATTGCGATAAGTTTACATCGTTGTAATAAGAAGGAATTTGTGCATACGCGGTGATGCTTACGGCTAAGAATAGCCAGAGTAAAAGCTGTTTCATATTGGGTAATTATTGGTTAGGTTTATTATTCTTTATGAAATTACATAATTAAAAGCACTGTGCTGACCTAGTTATTAAGAAGTTATTAGCAAACTTATACCCATAAAAAAACGCCTTAATCTCATGCGAAATGAAGGCGTATATATAGCTGTAATTTCCTACTCTGTCTTTCTTAAACCTAGTATTTTAATATGCTTCTAATTATTCTTGAAGTAATTCTGTAACAAAACTTTCAAAGTCTTTTTTGAACGCAACATATTTGTCACCAGTTGCTGGTCCATTAAAACCTGTATGAATGCGTCGTACTTTTCCTTTTTTGTCTATAAAAATTGTTGTTGGATATGATAATACATGATTCAACATGGGCAATTTTTCTTGTGCTTTTTTCTTGTCAGATGTTCCAAATTGTGCCAATAAAATTGGATATGGAATGTGAAGACGTTTTTGTAAACGTTCGATATTTGCGAATGCTTTCTCTTTCGTTTTTGTATATTCAAATGCGAGTGCTACAAATTTTATAGCTGGATTGTTTTTTGCATAGTTTGCATAGTATTTGGATTCATCCAAACAGTTGGGACACCAAGTTCCCATGATTTGAACGATCCTAACTTTTCCTTCTAATTCTTTATCTGTAAGCGAAATCATATTGTTATGTACATCTGGAAAAGAAAAATTAAATTCATCATAACCTTCTTTAATGTAGGTCAAGCTTTTCGCATCGGGCAATTCGTAACTTTCATTGCGTGTTGCTGTAAAAGGTTCTTTCCAATGATTTCCCGATTGAAATTCGCCTACCATAGTGCTATCTGTAACGGTTGCTGTAAATAAGAACGCATGCGCGCCATCAAATGCTGATAATTGTAATTGATTACCATTCAATGTTCCTTCTAAAAAACGATAATCGCCCGTGGTGGTTCTGAAAGTTCCCGTAACGATGTTTCCGTTTTGTTGAAAGATTCCTTTCGCTATATATCGATCTGCTTCTGCATCAGGACTAAACACAGTTTCCCAATTTCCTGCAATGTTTGCGCTTGCTTCTCCTTTTGCATTGGAAAAACGTTTTGTTTCGCCAAAAGTAGCCATAAACGGAACATATCTGTCTAAGGAAACTTTGATGAATTGTCCTGAAAACGTATTTGCATTTGTAAATTTCCCTTTTAAAACACCTTCATACACGTCCATTTTTATTGTGATAGAGTCGTTTTTAATAGTAATATCATCCACAGAAATACGTTCTTCTGCATTGTGAATTTCAATGCCGTTTGCCGTTGTGGTAAAGATAAATGGTAATTCTTTATTGTCCTGCACTTTTAAAACAACACGCCAAGAACCTTCTTTTAAACTAAAATTTTCTTTTCCTTGTGCTGAACTTGATTCAGTATTAGTTTCTTTCTGCGCACAGGAAATGATCAGTATTCCCAAAAATAGAATATATATTTTTTGCATGTAATTGGTTTTATGATGTTATGTTGAACGTTAGTTCGCACAATCGTTCACAAATTACAATAAAATGTGGGATGATTTTGTTTTGAAATAGAATTTGGTTAGTTTTAATCATCAAATCATTCCACATGAAAGTTACTGACGCACATAACAAACGAGTTGCAGAAATGAAGTTTTTCTCCGTGTATCCGCATTACGTTACCAAAGTTGAAAAGAAAGGAAGAAGCATCGCGGAATTGCTTGAAGTAATTACTTGGCTCACAGGATTTGACGATAAAAAAATACAAGAACTCATTGATCGTAAAGTTACTTTTGAAACCTTTTTTGAAGAAGCTACGTTGCATCCAAATGCACATTTGATCAAAGGCGTGATTTGTGGGTACAGAATTGAGGAAATTGATAATGAACTCACCCGAAACGTACGCTATTTGGATAAATTGATTGATGAGCTCGCCAAAGGACGGAAAATGGAGAAAATTTTAAGAGAATAGAAATCTTAGCTTTTATAGATTCAAAGCACTTCTCGACACAAAAACTTTACAAGATTTCACTCGAAATGATGTTTTCACATACTTAATTTTCCATTCGAAATTTAACAGCTTTATGCTGAGCTTGTCGAAGTAAAAGCGGTCTAAAATTTAGCAACTTTTTTAATCCATCTTTGATGCAAACTTATTTGCCAACTTACCGCATTATCTTATCTTTGTCGATTATTGAATACTAAATACAAATGAAAATATCATATAATTGGGTAAAGCAATTTATTCAACTCGATTGGAATGCCGAAAAAACTGGAGAACTCTTAACCGATTTAGGGTTGGAAGTGGAAGGTATTGAAAAATACGAATCTGTTCAAGGTGGCTTAGAAGGTATTGTTGTAGGACATGTAGTAACGTGTGTGCAACATCCAAATGCAGATCGCTTAAAAGTAACTACCGTAGATTTGGGTTCAGGTGAACTGGTACAAATTGTATGTGGCGCACCAAATGTAGCTGCTGGACAAAAAGTACCTGTAGCAACTGTTGGAACTACGTTATACGACGCTGAAGGCAAAGGTTTTAAAATCAAAAAAGGGAAAATTCGTGGGGAAGAATCTCACGGAATGATTTGTGCCGAAGACGAACTAGGCTTAGGAGAAAGTCATGACGGAATCATGATCTTAGATGCAGAACTCATTCCTGGAACTGCGGCAAGCGAGGTTTTCAATATTGAGAATGACAAGGTATTCGAAATTGGTCTCACACCAAACAGAGCAGACGCCATGAGTCATTATGGAGTTGCTAGAGATTTAAAAGCTGGATTGCTTCAACAAGATATTAAAATAGAATTAATTACACCTTCTACCAGTAGCTTTAGTGTTGATAATCGTACCTTAAAAATTGATGTGGAAGTTGAAGATAAAACCTTAGCGCCGCGTTATTGTGGAGTGACCATTTCTGGAATTCAAGTAAAACCTTCTCCTGAATGGCTACAACATCGCTTGAAAGCTATAGGTTTGACTCCAAAAAATAATGTGGTAGATGTTACCAATTATGTGTTGCACGAATTGGGGCAACCATTACATGCGTTTGACTCGAATTATATTTCGGGAAATAAAATCATTGTAAAAACCTTAGAAGCTGGCACAAAATTTACAACTTTAGACGAAGTTGAACGCGAATTGCACGAAGACGATTTGATGATTTGCGATGCGGAAAAACCACTGTGCATTGCAGGTGTTTTTGGCGGAATTAAATCGGGTGTGACCGAACAAACAACAAATATTTTCTTGGAAAGTGCGTATTTCAATCCTATTTCGGTGCGAAAAACAGCCAAACGTCACGGATTGAATACCGATGCTTCGTTCCGTTTTGAACGTGGAATTGATCCAAATACGACGGACTACGCACTGAAAAGAGCTGCCTTATTGATTCAAGAATTGGCAGGTGGAGAAATTACAAGTGATCTTACTGATAGTTATCCAACAAAAATAGAAGATTTCCAAGTACGTGTTTCGTATGAGAATGTTACGAAGTTGATTGGAGAAGAATTGCCAAAAGAAACCATTAAGAATATTTTATCTTCTTTAGAGATTAAAATTAATTCGGTGACCGATGGTGGATTAGGATTAACCATTCCTGCATACAGAGTAGATGTGCAACGTGAAGCAGATGTAATTGAAGAAATTTTACGTGTATACGGTTATAATAACATCAAGTTTGATGAAAAATGGCATACGTCTATTTCAAATACTTCACGTTATGAAGATTATAAATTGCAAGATGTAGTCGCTACGCAATTGGTTTCTCAAGGTTTTTATGAAATTATGTCAAATTCTCTGACAACAGCTTCATACACAGAACTTTCTGAGCAGTTAAATGCCGAACATAACATTACGATGTTGAATCCGTTGAGTAACGATTTATCCGTAATGCGACAATCATTATTATTTTCTGGATTGGAAGCGATTTCACATAATATCAATAGAAAACAACCCGATTTAAAGTTTTTTGAATTCGGAAAAACATATCATGGTTATGAAGAAAATCGTGAAGAGCTGAAACATTTATCCTTATTAATCACAGGAAATACAACTGCTGAAACGTGGCGAGGTGCAAAAGCTATATCAAGCGATTTCTTTTATGCAAAAGGAGTGGTAACTGCTGTTTTGGAACGTTTAGGACTGAATTCATTAAAAGTATCGCCGATTAAGAGTGATCTGTTTTCGGAAGGATTAACCTTGAGTTTAGGAAAAACTAAGCTTGTTGAATTCGGAATTGTAAAGCGAAATGTTTTAAAAGCATTCGATATTAAACAAGAAGTAATCTATGCTGATTTCAATTGGGATAACGTAATTGGAATGGCTCAAAATAGAAAAATTAAATTTGCAGAAATCCCAAAATTCCCTAAAGTTCGTAGAGATTTTGCATTGTTGATTGATGAAGCCACTACGTTTGCTGAAATTGATACCATTGCCAAGCAAAGTGAACGCAGTTTGTTGAAAGAAGTGAACTTATTTGATGTGTACCAAGGAGACAATCTGCCAAGAGGCAAGAAAAGTTATGCCGTGAGTTTTACACTTCAAGATGAGCATAAAACATTGACAGACAAACAGATTGATAAGATTATGAATAAGTTGCAGCAGAGTTTTGAAAAACAATTAGGTGCTGAATTGCGATAGTTGCTGATGTGTCAATTTAATATTTTTTTGATTTGACAATTAATAATATAAAAAACGCTTTTTACTAAATATGTAGAAAGCGTTTTTTGGTTTGAAAACGCTTTTATATTCAATTTTTCTTGTTCTCGACTGCACTCGAGCTGACAAAAAATTACTTCTATCACTTTTAGATTGAGTTGAGTCTATTCTAACAAATCTAAATTGTCTAAGTAGTCCAACAATCTAAAAAGATATGGTAAAACCATAACTAACTGATTTATAGTTTATTTACATTGCATTAACCATAAAATTTTAAATCATGTTAAAAAATATTTCAAAAGTGAAAGGTGTTGTTTCTATTCATAAGACCCAACAAAAAGAAATTTTAGGAGGTAGCTTACGATTTTGTAATCATAGAAGACCATGCGACTGGCCTTATGTATGCAGGTATGGTGTTTGTAAACCAATATAAACTTAATCGTAAAAAAGTCCCTTGAAAACCAATTCAAGGGACTCTTTATTTATATAAACTTTCGTGATTATGCTTCTATACCGTACATTTTTTCACGTTGTTCTTTGATTTTTTTATCATCCATATAATCATCAAAGGTTGAGTATCTATCAATAACTCCTGTTGGTGTTAACTCAATGATTCTATTGGCAACTGTTTGTGCAAACTCATGATCGTGTGTGGTAAACAATACCGTTCCTTTGAAGTTTTTTAAGGAGTTGTTAAAGGCAGTAATACTCTCCAAGTCTAAATGGTTTGTAGGTTCGTCTAACATCAATACGTTGGCTCTAATCATCATCATACGTGATAACATGCAACGTACTTTTTCTCCTCCAGAAAGCACTCTAGCCGTTTTTAAGGCTTCTTCTCCACTAAAAATCATCTTCCCTAAGAATCCACGAACAAATACTTCTTCGCGTTCTTCTTCAGTTTTAGACCATTGACGCAACCAATCGACCAACGTCATGTCATTATCAAAAAATTCAGCGTTATCTACTGGTAAGTACGCTTGTGAAGTAGTTACTCCCCATTTAAAAGATCCGGCATCAGCTTCAGCATTTCCATTAATAATTTCATAGAAAGCGGTCGTAGCACGTGAATTTTTTGAAATAATGGCTACTTTATCACCTTTTGCTAAGTTGATGTCTACATTTTGGAATAAAACTTCACCTTCCGCACTGGCAGCTAAACCTTCTACATGTAAAATTTGATCACCTGCTTCGCGTTCTCTGTCAAAAATAATCGCTGGATATCGACGACTTGACGGCTTGATATCTTCTATTTTTAGACGTTCCAACATTTTTTTACGAGACGTTGCTTGCTTCGATTTTGCTACGTTGGCGCTAAATCGCATGATGAATTCTTGTAATTCTTTTGCTTTGTCTTCCGATTTTTTGTTTTGTTGTGCACGTTGTCTGGCTGCAAGTTGACTACTTTCATACCAGAATGTATAGTTTCCACTATAGTGGTTTATTTTAGAGAAATCGATATCTGAAATGTGTGTACAAACCGAATCCAAGAAGTGTCTATCATGCGAAACCACGATTACACAGTTATCATAGTTTGCTAAGAAGTTTTCCAACCAAGCTATGGTTTCAAAATCCAAGTCGTTTGTTGGCTCATCCATAATTAATACATCAGGATTTCCAAAAAGTGCTTGTGCTAATAGTACACGTACTTTTTGTTTTCCATCAAGATCGCCCATTAATGAGTAATGACTTGCTTCAGAGATTCCTAAGTTTGAAAGCAATGCTGCTGCGTCTGAATCGGCATTCCAACCATTCATTTCTTCAAATTCTACTTGCAATTCGCCTACGCGTTCGCCATCTTTATCTGAGAAATCTTCTTTCGCATAAATATCGTCCATTTCCTTTTTGATCGAAAACAACGGTTTGTTTCCCATAATCACAGTTTCAAGCACTGTATATTCATCATACGCATAGTGATCTTGCTCTAATACGGACATTCGCTTGCCTGGCTCCAAATGTACATGCCCAGATGTTGGGTCCATTTTTCCAGATATAATTTTTAGAAACGTAGACTTACCAGCGCCATTAGCTCCGATGACACCATAGCAATTTCCTTGGTTAAACGACGTATTTACTTCGTCAAATAATATGCGTTTTCCAAATTGTACGGATAAGTTAGATACAGATAACATTCTTTTTGTTTTTTAAACTTTTTAATATATTGCGCAAAAGTAACAATTAGATTGAACATAAGCGTGGTTTGTCTTAACGTTTTAACATAGATTTTTAACAGCCTATTAACACCGTATTGTATTTGTGATGGTTAGTTTTGTTAAAACATGAAAGAGTTGATCAAATTACTATGAAATATATTACCCCATTATTACTTATATTAATTTGTTTTGGTTGTACTAATTCCACTAAAAAAAGTGCGGAAGACATCGCGTATTTTGGCGGCGAAATTATAAATCCGACGGACGAATTTGTGTTACTTTATCACAAAGGAGAACTTTTAGACTCTTTAAAACTCGATGCTGACAATCGTTTTTTAGTAAAATTGAAGAATCACAAAAACGGATTATACAAATTCTCTCACAATCGAGAACATCAATATATCAATATCGAAAAAGGCGATAGTTTACTGCTCCGTTTGAATACGTATGCCTTTGATGAATCCCTATTTTTTACGGGAAAAGGCGCTGAGAAAAACAATTTTTATATTGAATTGTTCTTACTAAATGAAAATCAAGAGCGACCTGTATACCAATACACACGACTGAATAGTGATACGTTTTCACAAAAAATAGACTCATTGCAATTGATAAAGTTACATAAACAAGAGAAATTTTTGATTAACAATCCGAATGTTTCTGATGAATTTAAAAATTTCACAGATAAAGTGATTCAATATCAAAACTTTAGTTACAATGAAACGTATCAGAATATGTTCAATACGAGAAGACGTAAAGATTCTACGTTAACTATAAGTCCTTCTTTTTATAAGTACAAAAAAGATGTCAATTTGAACGATTCTACGATGAGTTATTATGTTCCGTATACGCGTTACATTATGCAGTTCATCAATAATTCTTCCTATAGTGAATGTTTGAAAAAATCGTGGAAAGAAGAAAGTAAACTCAATACTTCTTTAACCTATAATAAGAATAAATTAATGCTGATAGACAGTTTGGTGACGTATCCATATTTACGCAACGAATTGCTTCGATATACAGCGTATTCCTATTATATGGATAATACATCGGATATTGTTAAGAATAACGAGTTCTTTAAGATGTATCAAAAAATAGCCACCGATTTGGAGTCTAAAGAAGAAATAGCAAACTTACATATCGGAATTAAAGGTTTACAGACAGGACATAATTTTTCAAATTCTATTTATGTATATGATGATACGCATAATAGACTTCCTGTAAGTAGATTAACTTCTAATAAAGGAAAAACCATTTTATACTTTTGGACTTCAAAACAATTGCGACACAAACGATTGATTACAGAGAAAATTAAAGTGTTGGCAAAAGAATTTCCAGATTTGAATATTGTTGGGATCAGTTTAGATACCGATCATAAAAGCTGGAAAAAAGCGACAAAAGAATTGGAGTTCCCAAGAAGCAAGCAATATCGTGTGGGAGATAAAGAAAATTTATTGAAAGATTTTGCACTGATTAATATCAACAAACTCATTATTACCGATCGAAACGGATATATTATGAATGCATTTGCAAATATTTATAATACCGATTTACGCGATCAGTTGAAGAAATAATAGCTCATAAAAAAATAATTACTGTTTTCCTACAAAAGATAAAAGACCGCTGCGCTATTAGATTATAGAATAAAGACTAAATAACGTGAGTTCGACATAAGAGAATCACTTAATCTCGATACAAAATTCTTCCAGAATTTCACTCGATTTGACGTAATTCTAATTCAAAAAACGTCAATTCGAGTATTTTTTGATAAAAAAATGTATCGAGAATAGTTTTTTTAAGCATTAAAAACTTATCTCGAACTCACGTTAAATAGCAACTATCTGAAAAATTAGCTTTCTAATTCCATTTATCATAGCGATTAACAAAAATAGGGTGGTTTCTTAAATCGGACGTTACCCAAAAAAAACAATAAAAAAAGCGTCTCCGAAGTTCGAAGACGCTTTTTTTAGGTGTTAAAGAAACTAGTTTCCTTTTTTATAATCGGCTAAAAACTTCGCCAATCCAATATCCGTTAATGGATGTTTTAACAAACCTGTAATAGACGATAATGGACCTGTCATCACATCTGCGCCAATTTTTGCACAATCAATCACGTGCATGGTGTGACGTACCGAAGCGGCTAAAATTTGCGTTTCATATCCGTAGTTATCGTAAATCAATCTAATTTCCGCAACTAAGTTTAAACCATCGGTAGAAATATCATCCAAACGTCCAATAAATGGCGATACATACGTGGCACCAGCTTTTGCAGCCAATAACGCTTGACCTGCCGAAAATACTAGGGTAACGTTTGTTTTAATTCCTTTATCAGAAAAATATTTACATGCTTTTACGCCATCAGCAATCATAGGAAGTTTCACTACAATTTGTGAATGCAACGCTGCTAGCTCCTCGCCTTCTTTCACCATTCCGTCAAAGTCAGTCGCAATTACCTCAGCAGAAACATCGCCATCTACAATCTCACATATAGCTTTGTAATGATTGATAATATTTTCTTTTCCAGTGATGCCTTCTTTCGCCATAAGCGAAGGATTTGTCGTTACACCATCCAAAATTCCTAATGCTTGCGCTTCGCGAATTTGATCTAAGTTAGCTGTATCAATAAAAAATTTCATCTGTTGTTTATTTTAGTATGTAAAAGTTGTGTTTTCTTTTTTTGGGCGTTTTTACAGGTTTTCCGCTGTATCTTTTATCGTGTTCTCCATACAAATTTGTCACATCGAGCACTGTCGAGATGCATTCAAACTAACGATAAAAGGATGCCGCTGCAACCCTGAACGCGAATTCGGCGTAAAATTACAATATTATCAGCTGTGATTTTAAACTTATATGGGAGAATAGTTCGTGAGTTATTAACATTTCGATAGCTACGCTAGGTATTGTCAATCAAAATATATTTTGATCTCAATAATGCTCTCTGTAACACATTTCGACAAGGGCTATGTGACACATTTGGATGTGAATTATTCAGCAATCATTTCTGTATCAACAATTTGAATGATTTCTTTCTTTTCTGGCGGATTTTTAATTCTGACTGTAATGGTTTTGTAACTCCAGGCTTCGTTTTCGAGTTCCGCAAAAATGTCTAACATGGCTTTTCCATGTTCGCCTGTGATTTTTATAGTAGCTATTACGGTTTGGTTATCGTTTGAATAGACAACTTCTCCGTTTAAAATCGTCATATTATCAATCGGTTCAATAGTTCCAAGCGTTTCTTGCACACGTTTATTGGCGCGTACTTTTTGCAATGGAATTTCATATAATGCCGGATTTGCGTAGGCTCTGGTATAATCGGCTACAATGTCTCCAAAACTCGACGAAAATACTAAAGACAGTACTATAAGCATCATAACTGCCAATCCAAAAGAAATTTTCCAATTGCGTCGCCACCATTTTTTTTGATCGGTTGAATTATTACTCATCTATTTTTTCACAATATTTTTTTAACATTTCTGTAGCTTCTTGATCGCCAAGGTTGGCTGATTTAGAAAGATTTTCACACGCATTTATAGTATCGTTTTTACCTAAATAGGCTTCTGCCAATAAAAAATAACTGTCTCTTTCATATACGCTAGCAGTGACCAATTTAGTTAAATCGGCAATCGCTTTGTCAAATTCACTAATACGCACATAATGCATCCCGCGATGGAAATAAACATCACATCCATCTGCTTTAAATAAGGATTCGTCATCATAACCGGCAAACAAATTTGAGTTTACTTTGATTCTAGAAACAGTAGAAATATGTTTAGTTACGATTGTTTTTGTCAAAAACTCTATTGCTTTTGCATGTTCTGATTGATCGCCATAAATAACACCAATGTAATATAGAGCTAAAGCGTTGTCAGGATCAAATGCTAGTATTTTTTTTAAATCTGAAATTCCTTCTTCATACTTATCTAGTCGAAAGGCTTTGCAAAAACCTCTTTGAAGTAATGCGATTCTAAATTTCGGTTTCTTTTCAATGGCTTTATCTAGCAAAGCAATGGATTGTTCCCATCGACCAACATCAAATGCTTCAATTGCTTCATCATAATAAGTTTCTGCTGATTTCAAGTCACAACTTATCGTACTTAGCAATACGATCATTACAATGATTATTTTTGATATGATTATTTTCAATGAATAGATTTTATTTTGTTTTTTTAATCACATGTAAATATAAATTCTCCACTTTTTCACGCGCCCAAGGCATACGTCGTAAAAATTTTAAACTCGACTTTATAGTAGGATTATTCTTAAAACAGTTGATATTGATTCGTTTTGATAATTCTTCAAAACCATAATGTTTCACCAATGTTTCTAAGATTTCAGCTAGTTTTACACCGTGTAATGGATTGTTTGGTTGTTCGTTACTCATAAGAATTAATTAGTATACAATTCAACATGCTTTTTTAAAATAATTGGAAAACCATAGCAAATCATTCATCACAAATTGCTCATTGTTAGTATCAAATCCTAAAATTAGGTATTATCAGTACGTTATGTAAACTATACTATGTGTTTTTTGTATTTCTAAATATATTAAAGATTTTTAGATATCTTGCTATGACCAATTTTTCGAATAATAAAATCCTCATAGGTTTCTCCTTTTCGTGTGTCTAAATCTATTTGCGGGCAGTAATAAATTCCTTTTGCTCCTACTTTTTCAGCTTGTTGCTTTATTGCTTTTACATGTAATGGATGGTGAAATACTTCGCTCATCGTTGTTGGCATATCGTTTGGAAATTTATCCGTGCTAACATAAATCGTAGGATCGTCAGCTGACAACATCTTTAGCATGTTTGTTTTTTCTATAAATTTTTTTGTTTCTTCAGATAAAAATTGAGTGCGATCATAAATACCATAATAGAGAAAAATTCGATGCTCATTTAATAGTTTTTTGATCTCTTCCTCTCCAAAGCCTTTATCATTATATGATGAAAATACCGTAGTGTGCCAATCTTTTACATCGTAATTAGCTTGTGTAGCAATTGCAATAATTCCTTCAACTCTAGTTGATTCTCTTAAAATAGTATTTGTATGATGAACAGCTGCCATGTCATCATTAAGTCCAATCCAAAATGCGGTTGCTGCGCCCGCAGAATTCCCTAACAACATTACTTTTGACTTGTTCACATGTAATATATCCGCATAATGGCGAATATACTGCAATGCACTTTTAGCATCCATTAAACAGCTTAGAATTCCTTGATTATTTCGCAAATCAATATAACGATAGTTAATAGATATGATGGCAATATTGTTTTCCAAAAGTCTATTTATAAAATTTCTATAATGGTATAAATCATAATAATCCTCCTTACTTCCCGACACAAATCCACCTCCATGAATCATAATTAATGCGGAAGAAGGTGCTGTTTTATTGGGCATGAAGATGTCAAATACGTTACGCTCATCAGTGCCGTATAATATATCTTTATGAAATGTTGCGGTCGATGATGACAATGAGAAAGGTGATTCAGAAGCAGCAAATTCATCCTCCAAATTTTGAGGACAAAATGATGCTGTTTGTTGTGTACATGAACTATTTATATTTAAAAGCATCAAAAGGAATGTATTTTGCATAAACAGAATTAATACCCCTTTTTTCAATATAGTAGCTTTTGAAATGAATTGTTTTTTGATCGTGTTTATATTTTTCAATTAAAAAAACAAAATTACTCTTTTTCTGCGCAAAATCAATGGTAGGATTATTAAAATAGTTCGTTAGATTGGAGTATTATACTTTTTTATAATTTCTTCAAGAACATCACTTTCAGTACCTTGTAATCGTAAAATTCCATTATGTTTATGCAAAAAATCATCTAGCACTAACTGATGGTGTTTTTGTTTAAAAAAAGAACTAAAAGGAGATTTTAATAATAGGTAAGGTGTGAGAAAAAAACCAGTTCTTGACCACCATCCAAATAAGAATGTTTTAAACAATGCAGTGAATTTTTCATTTCTTCCACAACGAGCACATAAGATTTTTTTATGTTCCCTTTGTTTACACACAATAAGCATAGAAATAATTGTTGTATGGGTATGTCCGCTCAATAATGTCTTTTGCTCTCTACAACTTGGACAAGGTAATTTTTCTATCTTTTGGATAAGTATTTTCTTTTCTAAATCAGTAAATGTATTTGTTTCTGCATCTACCCATAAAATTAAGTCTGCACTGAGATTTCGTAGTTTTATTTCATCTTTTAGTATACCTAAAACTTCACGTCTAAGCGTTTTAGATTCGTAACGAGCGAGTTTCTCTATTTCTGCATTAGAAAGTTTTTTATAGTTTTCTCTTATTTCTTCAACGCTAAACATATAGGTATTTCATCATTTCCTTCAAGAATAGAATATATAGGTGCTAAAAGCTAAAAATAATTGTTCTACTGACGAAAAGTAGATTTAACCAATTATTTTTCGTCAATTCTTTTAATAATCAATCGAATTTGTCCCATGTGATTTGCTTGATGTTCCATCACATGATACCAAGCCCAATGGTTGTTCATATTGCTATTTTTTACCTCAGCATTGAACCATGTATCATCTTTCGTTTTTAAGAGACGTAAGGTCTCTTTTCGGACATCATTCCATAGTGCTAAATAATAACTGATAGGCTTGTTCTGAAACATTTTTCTTCCTGTTTCTCCCAAGTTTAATGCAGTTTCCCACACTGATTCATCTTTATTAAAACCTCTATTTTCAAATGTGTAGACTTGATAATATTTTTCTGTTGCCGCTAAATGGTAAATCATAGCACCAATTCTGTTTGCTTTTTGGTCTAATAAAAAATCAGTTTCTTCTTGTGATAAATTGGCAACACTTCGCGTAACACGACTTTTTAAATCTTCAAGCATTGCTACCACATTTCCGATTTGTGTATCGTATCCTTTTTTTGATTTTATTTTTTGCGCATTTGCAGAAAAATTACACAATGTCATTAAAAATAAAAAAGCTGCAATATGTTTGAATTGTTGTTTCATTTTTGATTGATATTGAAGATTAAAACCTTTTATAACTTATAATGTTTCATGAGCATTTTCTCATAGACTTTGTCTGGCAAAATACGTTTCAACACAATAGAGAATTTTTGCATAAACGCGCCCACTTTGTAATGAATTTTTGGTTTGTTAGTTTGAATAATTTTCAATACTACATCCGCCATCATTTTTGGATCAGATCCGCCATCGACATGTGCATCCATTTCTTCCAACATATCCCCATAGACTTCTTTGTATGGAGAGTTTTCAAAAACGGGTGTATGATAACGTCCTGCGGCAATATTAGTCGCAAAATCGCCCGGAGCCACGTTTGTAATTTCAATTCCAAACATTTTAGTTTCCATGCGCATCGCTTCGGTAACCAATTCCAACGCACCTTTACTTGCGGAGTAAATCCCTCTGTACGGCAATCCCATATAACCCGCAATAGAAGTCACATTGATAATCAATCCGCTTTTTTGCGCACGCATTTGTGGCAACACCGCTTTCATGACTGCTATTGGACCATATAAATTGGTTTGAAACGCTTTGTGGATTTCTTCATCAGGAGTTTCTTCAATCGGACCTGTGATTCCGACACCTGCGTTATTGATTAACACATCCAAACGTCCTTCTGCGGCGATGACCGTCGCAACAGCATTCTGAATAGTTTCTGTATTTCGCACATCTAAGGCAATCAGTTTAAACGCTGTAAAATCTTTGAATTTATCAGGATTTCTGCTGGTTCCGTAAACCGTATACCCTTTTTCAGTTAACAAAACTCCAATAGATTTTCCAATTCCTGATGAACCACCAGTGATTAATACTACTTTAGACATTCCGATATATTTTGATTATTTTTTACAAATATGCCATATTAATGATGAATTTAAAATTCAAAATGTAAAAATTTAAAATAACGGAGTGCAATTTGTATCGATAGACTTGTAATCTTATGTTTTATTATATGAAAATACGAAGTGAAGATGCCGAAACTTTAAGGCATAAAAAATGGCAAGCTACCTACATCACACCGCTCAACCATTTACCTTTGCTGCGTTCCCGCCCTGGAGGATTCAACAGGAGCTGGTTGTGTAGGACTTGCC
>CAYGPQ010000075.1:0-21416 GCA_964351775.1 uncultured Kordia sp.
TTACTTATTTTAGTCAGTAATTAATTATCAAACTTTTCGAATCGGGATGATATCCTTTTCGCTTGTCGGGATGTTCATATAAACAGGTTCCATCAAAGAAGCCGAGTCCGTGTGCATCTTCTGGAAAGTGCGACGGCACCCAATCTAAGATGATTCCGATGTCGTTTTGATGGAGTTTATCTACCAATAATTTGAATTCTTCTGGAACACCAAATCGAGATGTTGGTGCAAAATATCCAACCAATTGATAGCCCCAACTTGGATCATACGGATATTCCATGACTGGCATTAATTCCACATGTGTAAAATTCATCTCTTTTACATAACTCACCAATTCGTCTGCCAATTCTATGTAGGATAGAAATTTATTATCTTCAAGTTTCCGTTTCCACGAACCTAAATGCACTTCGTATACCGAATATGGCGCATCTAAGGCATTGTGTTTTTTACGTTTTTTCATCCACTTGGTATCTTTCCAATCGTAATTGGTTTCCCAAACAATTGAAGCTGTTTTTGGTGGATGTTCGCAACGACGCGCATACGGATCTGCTTTTTCCGTTTTGATATCGTTGTGATGACTTTGTATTTTGTATTTGTAGGTACTTCCTTTTCCAACATTAGGAATGAAGCCTTCCCAAATTCCGCTTTCGTCCCAACGCACATTGAGTTTATGTTCTCCTTCTATCCAATAATTAAAATCGCCAATCACAGAAACTGTTTTCGCACTTGGCGCCCAAACTGCAAAATAGGTACCTTCAACTCCGTCAAGCGTCATGATGTGTGAACCAAATTTTTCGTACAATCGGTAATGTTTTCCTGCTTTGAATAGATTGATGTCAAATTCTGAAAATAAACTATGTGGAACTACTGTTGCCATAAAATTAGTGATTGATAATGTTAGTGATTCCTTTTAAGGGAATGACAGCCCAAAGTGGTCGTGAATTGAGTTCGTACCCAAGTTCATATACCGCTTTTTCAAGCAATGAGTATTTTAGTAAAAAGATGCGTTCTTGATTGTACCCAATGTTGAGGTTTGCATTTTGAACCGCATTAATATAGGTTTGCAAAAATACGCCAATAAAGTATTTGTACAACAATTCGCCTGCGTCAAATAAATCGTCTTGCGAATGTTTGTATGCGTCATTATGATTAAAAATAGTTGCATAAATTGCATAGTGAAAACTTCTAAACAATCCTGCAACATCTTTTAGCGGGGGTTGTTTTACTTTTCGATCGCGAATGGTGCTTTCGGGTTCACCTTCAAAATCGAGAATATAGAAATCATCATCTTTCACTAAGATTTGACCTAAATGATAATCGCCATGAACACGAATACGTTCGCCTTTTAGTTTTGTCCAATCGAAATTGACAAAACGCTTTCGAATCTGATTTTTCTTGTCGAGAAATTCTTGTGCTAAGGTTAACGCTAAACCATCTAATTTGTGCAAATTGTTCTCTACCGCATTCAATCGGTTTTGAAATTGATATAACAGTCTATTTTTTAGCCAAACCGTATAATCGCCGTTGAAATGTGTAGGTGTAAAAGCAGTTTCTTCAAATTCACTTCCGAGTGCAATGTGCATTTCGGCAGTACGTTTAGCAAGGGTTTGAATCTTCACGAATAAGTTTAATCCAACCCAATCAATTATTTGCGGCGGCACATCACGAATTTCTAATCGTTCAAACAATTCCGTATCGGGCAATTTATTGATATCAATATTTTTATATTCAAGATTTGAGAATACTTTGTGCAATTCCTTCAACATATAATCCCACGCATCACCTTCATTGGGTACCATTTCTTGCATCAATCCGATGGTAATATTTTCATTGTCAGCATCTACAATATTGATACTTCCCAAATAGGCAGGTGTATTTTTGAAGTTTTTCTTTTCCGATAGAAACCGACTCATTTCATAGTCAGGGTTTTTGTTTGCATAGATTCTTCGGAAGAATTTCAATACATATTTTTCATTGTATATAATGGACGTATTACTTTGCTCCAAGCCCATAAATCGGGATGATTTGTAAGCGTCTTCAAACAACAAGCTTTTATGATATTGCACACGTGATTGATCGTTTGGAATTGCCGTATGAATGCGCTCAAAAACCAGTTTTCGAAACGCTTCCAAGTTGATGGCATCAATGATAAAACCTTCTTGACCTTTAATGCTGATAGGTAAAATGCGGTCTTCTTGGGCAAAACTTTCATCCGATACAAACGCAATTGGCAAGAAATAATGTTGATAAAACGCTTCTACAAAGTTTACTTCTACTAGTAAGCCATAATATACTTCGCCATGTTGCTGAATTCGGAAATATTCCGACAATTCAATATATTTTAGTTTGCTTGCTTTTCCACCGTACCAACGTTGTTTTGTGATATAATCTTCCAATACATCTGACAAAAATGCTTTTACAAACGCTTTGTTTTCTAACAATTCTTCCCAAGAATCATTGAAATTGTACTGCGTTTGTATGTTGGTTTTGGTGTTTTTTTTTGCCATGATAAATGGTTTTATGAAAACTATTTCTTGATTTTAAAGATATGAAACGGCAACGCAGGATGCAATTCTACAAAGTTCCATTCGCTGTACCAATTGTAACTGTTTCCTGTGATTAAATCATGAACCTCCACTTTATGACCTTGTTGAATGCCCAAATCGTGCAATGGCAACTGAATGTTTCCTTGTTGCGCATAGTATGGATCGAGACTGATCACAACTAAAACTTCACTTGTTTTATCTTGATTCCACTTGTAAAAACCAATTAAGTTATCATTTTCGATGTGACAAAACTTGATATTGTTCGTTTGCTGTAAGGCTTCGTGTTCGTGACGGATGGCGTTGATTCTTCCAATTAACGTCGTGAGTTTATTTTGTTTGTTCCAATCATAATGACACAATTGAAACTTCTCTGACATGTAATATTCTTCTTTTCCGGGAATGGCTTCATCAATCATTTGCTCAAATACAGGTCCGTAAATTCCAATATTAGAACTCAACGTTGCCGCCAACGCATAACGCTGAATGTATTTTGCTTCGTTGGCTCCTTGTAAGTGGTACGGATTGATGTCGGGCGTATTTGGCCAAAAATTCGGGCGCATGTATTCTTTTTGCTCCGTTTGTGTGAGTTCGTTTACGTACGCAATGAGTTCGTGTTTGTTATCACGCCAAGTGAAATAGGTATACGATTGTGTATAACCTTGCTTTGCCAATTGCTGCATTACTTTTGGTCGTGTAAACGCTTCCGCGAGAAAAAGCACATTTGGATGTTTCTTTTTGACTTCGGCAATTGCCCAATTCCAGAAATAGTATGGTTTTGTGTGCGGATTGTCTACACGGAATACTTCCACGCCGCAATCAATCCAATGAAAGAGTGTACTTAAACATTCGTTCCACAAGTTTTTATAATCGTTACTTTCCCAATAGATTGGCAAAATATCTTGGTATTTTTTTGGCGGATTTTCTGCATATTGAACCGTTCCGTCTGGTCGCCATTTAAACCAATCTGGATGCGAAGTCACCCAAGGATGATCGGGTGCAGCTTGCAACGCATAATCCATCGCAATTTCGATGTTGTGTTCTTTTGCTTTCGCGACTAAGTTTTTAAAATCTTCAATCGTTCCCAATTCTGGATGAATGTCTTTGTGTCCGCCATATTGTGAGCCAATTCCCCATGCAGAACCCACATCGCCTTCTTTGGCTTCTGTGGTATTGTTTTTTCCTTTACGGTTCACTTCTCCAATAGGATGAATTGGAGGGAAATATAAGGTGTCAAATCCCATGTCGGCAACTTTAGGCAGTAAACGCTCACAATCTTTGAACGTTCCGTGAGTGCCTTCTGTTTCCGAAGCCGAACGCGGAAAGAATTCGTACCACGTACTGAATTGCGCCTTTTTACGATCGACATAGACTTGTAATTCTTGCGACGAATTTGCAAGTTTTTTTTCTGGATATTTTACAAAGATGTCGTGTAATGTGGAACTTTTTGCCGCTTCAATCGCTTCTTCATATTTGGAAGCATCTAGAAAGTTTGCTATACATTCTTCTAAATATTCCTTTTCTGTTTTCGTTACTTTTTTTTGCAATGGTTTTAAAAGTTCTACACCTTCTAGCAATTCCGAAACAATGTGTTGGTTATCGTCAATTTTTCGTTCTGCGCCATGTTGCCAATTCAGCGCATCATCTACCCAACCTTCTACTTTATACGTGTAGAAACCTTGTTTTTCTACGATAAATGAAGCTTGCCATTCATCGTTTCCTGTTTCGTGCATGCGTACTTCTTTCCAAGTACGTTCTTTTTCATGTTTGTACAACACGGAAGCCGCAATCACATCATGACCATCTACTAAGACATCTGCATGTACAGTTACGATTTCATTTACAATTCGTTTGATAAAGAATTCACCATTATTCAGTTGTGGTGAAATACGATCGATAACGACACGTTTTTGATTTTGCATTTTTCGGAATTATGTATGTTCTGAATTCCGAAATTAATAAATTTAGTCGCAATTTTCATACTACTTCTCCGATTATATTTCTTATAGAGAAACTACAACGTTTGCGAAGTAATGTTTAAAGAGTTTAATGTCGTGAAATTGATTTTTTTTAACAAAAAATTGATTTTTCTAAGACAATTTTAGGAACACCATTTTCATGAACTACTATACTGGAACTTCACATACAAAATAACGAATGCTTTTAGGATATTCACATGGCCCTGGATTTCCTTGATAACCCGGACATGTTACACGATCTGCAGCAAACGTAGGACACACATATTGTGTACCACCTGTTATTTTTTCTCTTGATAAATTTGAAATGACATTTCTTTTTAGCTTTAAATTTTTAAGGTGCTGTTTTTTCATGGTTGTTTATTTTTGGTTATTTAGTAGTTAAAGTACTGAAATAATCATCCGTTACGAAATAAATGTGACGAATGCATCAGTTTTGTGATAGAAGTATAATTTTTAGAGTCTAGTGCATACTTACGAGAACATTTCGGGTATTCCCGAAAGCTTCCTGCAGGTCTGCGAGAAGGTTTCGGGAGTGTTTTTATTGCGAATTATACAATGAAACCATCAATATTTATGATTTTATTGTGGACTTCGTATATACATATATAATGTACAATGTAACAAAACTTCTATTCCATCGTCTTCGAAGAGTACATCAGCTTATAAACCAAAATGCTAGAAAAAAAATCTGAACGCAAAGAAACTTGGAAAACAATCTTTATTTTCCTAATTATTATTACAGTTGTAAGTACACCATTTCATTATGCAACAGGATTATATCGTATATCCTTTAGGAATCACTGCTCCTTTTTTGATAACCACGATTCCTTGTTTGATGCAATACGTATCGGTTTCGGTATCTTCTAAGTGATCGCCGCCATTGATTTTTACATCATCACCAATGCGACAATTTTTGTCAATGATGGCGTTTTTAATGTGACAACGCTCCCCGATTCCCATGAGGATGCTGATTTTCTTTTTATCGATTTCTTCTAAAGATTCATAGTGATCACTTCCCATCATATAGGTATTGGTAACGACCGATTCTTTTCCGATGCGAGATCGAATTCCAATGACTGAACGTTCTATTTTGGCAGCATGAATAATACAACCATCCGCAATGACGGTTTTATCAAGCGTTGTTCCTGATATTTTTGAAGTTGGCAATATGCGCGCATGTGTGTAAATACGTTGTTTTTGATCGTACAGATTGAATTTTGGAATGTCGTCCGTCAATCCAAGATTGGCTTCAAAGAACGAGTCAATATTTCCGATGTCTGTCCAATAGCCTTCATATTGAAAACTCACCGTTTTGTGTTTGTGAATGCTTTGCGGAATGATTTCTTTTCCAAAATCAACCGTATCCGGATCGTCCATCAATTTGATAAGTAAGTCTCTATTGAAAATATAAATTCCCATCGAAGCTAGGTATTTTCTTCCTTCACTTTCCATTTCATTGCTTACTTCAGAAGTCCAATCTGGTAATAAATCTGTCGCAGGTTTTTCAATAAATGACGTAATGACATTTTCTTCATTCGTTTTTAAAATTCCAAACGATGTAGCATCTTTTGCATTTACAGGATAGGTTGCTATGGAAATTTCAGCACCCGATTCTTCATGTTTGCTAATCATTTCGTTGAAATCCATTTGATACAATTGATCTCCCGAAAGGATCAGTGCATATTCAAAATCGTGCGCCAAAAAATGGTGCATACTTTGTCGTACCGCATCTGCTGTTCCTTGAAACCATTTGTCACTGGAGATAGTTTGTTCTGCCGCAAGGACATCTACAAAAGCCGAACTAAAGAAACTAAAGTGATAGGTATTAGAAATATGTTTATTAAGTGATGCCGAATTGAATTGTGTTAATACAAACATCCGTTTGATGTCTGTATTGATACAGTTTGAAATTGGAATGTCAACCAATCTGTATTTTCCTGCTATTGGCACGGCTGGTTTTGATCGTGCCTCTGTTAAAGGATATAAACGCGAACCTTGTCCACCTCCTAAAATAATACTTAGTACTTTATTATTAATCATGTCTTTATAGTATGGATTTGTATAATGCTTCTGTTTGTTTTGCAATGGCTTTCCAGTCAAAATAGTCTTCTACGCGTTTTCTGCTAGCAATTGCCATATTGTTTCTCAGTGCTGAATCATTGATGATTGTATTGATACCATCCGCCAAATTTTTTGAGAATTTTTCAGGATCTACAGGTTCAAAAGGTGCTGTATTTTGTTGTTCCACATCTACTAATATACCTGTTTCATTATGAATTACGACTTCTTTGATACCGCCAACCGCACTTGCTACGACAGGCGTTTTACATGCCATTGCTTCTATGTTAATGATTCCGAAAGGTTCATAGATAGAAGGACAACAGAAAACGGCTGCATGCGAATAGAGTTGAATAATGTCTGCTTTTGGCAACATTTCGGCAATCCAAAACACATTTTTTCGTGTTTGTTTTACCACATCAAAGCTTTCTTTCATTTCTTGTTCAATTTCTACAGTATCGGGTGCGCCTGCACATAAGACAATTTGTGTATCTTCATCAATATGCTTAATGGCATTTACGAGATGAATGATTCCTTTTTGACGCGTAATTCTTCCCACAAATAATACATAAGGTCTTGATGGATCAATATTGAATGTTTCAAGAATTGTTTTTTCAGGTGTAAATTGATATTGCTCCAAATTGATTCCATTGTAGATGACTTTTATTTTATCTTCATCAACGTTGAAATGTTTTAATACGTCAATTTTTGTTTCTTCCGATACGGCAATAATCGCATCTGCCATTTCAATCGCTGTTTTTTCAATCCATGAAGAAGCATCATAGCCATTTCCGAGTTGTTCGCGCTTCCATGGTCGTAACGGTTCTAACGAATGCGTTGTGATGACTAATGGAGTTCCGTAACACAGTTTCGCCATGATTCCTGCAAATTGTGCATACCATGTATGACAATGCACTACGTTGGCATCAATCGCTGCTGCATTCATATCCAAATTCGTATTTAACGTATTGAATACAGGTTTTAATTTTTTATCAGTATGTGCAAAACTTGCATGATCGCCAGAAAATCCTTTGACTGTCAAATTGTGTTCTTGAATTTCTTGGTCGCCAAAACTTCGCACTTCCACTTCCATGAGTTGCTTCAATTCGTCTGCTAAATATTCAACATGAACTCCAGCGCCACCATAGACATACGGTGGAAATTCTTTGGTAAAAAAAAGTACTTTCATTTATTTTTCATTTTTCAACTAAATAATAAGACAAAAACCTCGTGTATATCATGTTTTAATTTTTCTATAAACTTCTTGTTCTTTTCTTTGCTTGTCCAAAGAAAATGAACCAAAAGAAAAGACACTTTTATGAGGAGTTTTTCAATCTTTTTTTTAATAAAAAGATTGAAAACCGCAATACAAATACTAAATTTCTTCCAAGGATTTAGAAATTCTTAACGTATTTGCATTACTACTCTGCATAAAAAAAGAAACCGTTATTTTTTATGATAATCTAGCCTCTTACACAATTCGTTTTACTTATTGCCATACAAATTACTCAATTAATATTAAATACTTACTATCTTTTTACAGATCAAAAAGATATATACAAACGAAAACGTTTTCGTAATGTTAAACTATTAATTACGACCAAGGAAAACATAAAATTATCCTTAAATTTACATTATGAAAAAGATATTAGTCCTTGCTGTTTTTGGCTTATTTTTAAGTTGTAATTCAACAGCACAAGAGAAAAAAGAAACGACTACCAAACAAGAAACTTTTAAGATTTCTAAAACAGAAGCAGAATGGAAAACTCAGCTAAGTCCGGAAGCCTTTTACGTGCTACGAAAAGCAGGAACCGAACGCGCTTTTAGCAGTCCGTTGAATAAAAACTACGAAAAAGGAACATTTCATTGTGCAGGTTGCAATACGCCGTTATTTAAGAGTGAACATAAGTTCGATTCTGGAACAGGTTGGCCAAGTTTTGATCGTGAGATTAAAGGAAGTCTTTCATTTTCAACCGATTACAATCTTGGATATGCGCGTACCGAAGAACATTGTGCTACTTGTGGTGGACATTTAGGGCATGTTTTTGACGACGGACCACGAAAAACTACTGGAAAAAGACATTGCATTAATGGTGTTGCGTTGAAGTTTGTACCTGCTGAATAAGGTTGTTGGTTTGAACGTGTCATATCGAGCGCAGTTGAGATACAATTCAGAACCTTTTATTGTTAAGCTTTTAGACGTATTCGATTTTGTAAAATGTAATCTTGAATTTTATTAATGGAAAATTTACTTGAAGAAATTTTGGGTTGTACCATTTGCAAAGATTTTTTACCCCTTGGGGTGAATCCAATTTTGTCTGCACACAAATCGTCAAAGATTCTTTTGATTGGACAAGCGCCAGGTTTGAAAGTACATCAAAACGGAATTCCTTGGAATGATGCAAGTGGAAAACGCTTGCGACAATGGTTGAATGTTTCCGATGAAACTTTTTATGATGCGAAAAATATTGCACTAATTCCGATGGGATTTTGTTATCCCGGAAAAGGAAAAACAGGTGATTTACCACCACGGAAAGAATGCGCCGAAGCTTGGCACCAACAGTTAGTATCTAAAATGCAAGAAGCCGAATTGGTGTTGTTGGTTGGACAATATGCACAAAAGTATTATCTGCAAGAAAATGCCAAAAAGACCTTAACCGAAACCGTTTCGAATTATAAAAATTACCTTCCTAAATACTTTCCATTACCGCATCCATCGCCGAGAAATCGTTTTTGGTTGAGCAAGAATCCTTGGTTTGAGAAAGAAGTGATTCCGGAATTGCAGGATAGAATTGCTGCGCTCTTAGATGATTAGACTTGCTTTGCGCTTAGATTTTTAGATAGAATTACTTTTTAAATATAAAGATTTCTCGACTGCGCTCGAAATGACATATTTAGTATATTTACAGTATGGAAAAACGATATTTCATCTTAAAGAAAGGCTATTTGAATATTAATGAAGATTTTTTCTTTTTCAGTAATCATGGAAATTGGGAAACCTGCGAAATATTGGAAGAAACAGAAGTTCCACAGTTGACTTTTTTTTATGTTTCCAATCACATTATTAAAGTCATATATACAATTCTCGCAATAGCTTTTGCTTTACTTTTAATTGAAGGTGAAATAGAGTTCTCTGGCTTGACATTAGTATTTATTGCCATCTTTCATTTTGTTGATCGTTATTACAAATCGAAGTATTTCAAAATTCCAATTCATAAACTTGAACGTATGTCTTTAGATGGACAAAAACTTACGATCCAATTTTCGAATAATAAAAATAAATCAATTGAACATACCGTGAGGTTAGATGATCGGGAAGAAACCAAAGACATTCAAAATTATTTAAGAGCACATTTTAACCAAAAACTTAAGATCGTATGAATTCCGTAGCTGAAAATTATTTGGAGAGTACACGCAAACAGTTTGCGTATTATAAGAGCTTGGGGGATAAAACCTTTGCGCAATTAAACGATGAAGAAATTCATTGGCAACAGAATGACGATAGCAATAGTGCTGCAATTATTGTAAAACACATCGTTGGAAACATGTTGAGTCGTTGGACAAATTTTCTTACGGAAGATGGCGAGAAGGAATGGAGACATCGCGATACCGAATTTGAAGATACCTACGCTTCAAAAGCGGAAATGATTGCCGCTTGGTCAACAGGTTGGAAGTGTTTGTTTGACGCAATTAATCCGCTAAAAGCTGACGATCTTTCCCGAATTATTTACATTCGAAATCAAGGACATACCGTCATGGAAGCAATCACGCGACAGTTGTGTCATTATCCGTATCATATTGGTCAGCTCGTATATGCTGCCAAGTTGATTCGTGGGCATGAATGGACTTCGTTATCTATCCCGAAAGGTAAATCATCAACCTATAATACAGATAAGTTTAGCAAAGAGAAAGGTAAACAACATTTTACGGATGATTTGTAGACTTGTTAGATTGTTAGAAAGTCTACCTAGATGAATTATTTTTACCAATACGTAATTTCTCTGGTTTCCATTAAGTAGGGTTCAAATGTATCACTTTTTGAAGGATTATTATTTATGTAAGTCGTTCTCTTTGTCCAATTTCCTTGTGAATCGAATTTGTACTTTTTTTTGAGAATTTTTGTTTTTCTAGTATCTTCAAATTCAGTTTGCATTACAGGGTTGTAATAGTGATCGTATTCGATAATTCGCTCCAAAACTTCTTCCTTATCTGATAAAATTCGGTGTTGTTTCGATTTAAAAAGAATAGCATCTCTGTAAATATGTTCATTCTTTATTTTTAATCCTTTAAATTCAGCTTTGTGTAGTATTAGATTTCCTGTTGTATCATAAGTGTATGATTGTGAATACATTTCATATGGGTTACTTTGTATTCCTGTAGTTTTAATCATACGATTTTCTTCATCATATATATTTCTTGCACTTACGATGCTTGTATCTTTTTCTTGAATTTCTATCGTTTCAATGGTATTTCCATTCGTATCGTATTTCATGAAAAACTCATATTCAGGCGAACCTTCATACATTACTTTTTTATAGCTTAAAAGACTGTCAGCATTAAATTTGTTGATTTCGTTATACAATTTAGATTCGTTTCCGTTGAAACTTATCATTTTAAATTCTTCTAACAAATTTTGCGCATTGTAAAAATATTCGCCACTTGTTTCTAGTTGATCAAACTCATTGTATGTTTCTGTCTTTTCGTAATTTCCTTCTTTGTTGAAAATATACGTTGCATTCATTTTTAAGTCTCCATATTTGTAATCAAATCCAGCGATAGGATATGCCTTTTTTTTAACAATTTCTTTAACGTTCCCGTAGATATTTAATTCTTCTAATTGATTTTTAAAATCTTTGTAAACAGGCGTATGATCAACGTTTTTTTGACAACTCACTACAAGAAATAGTATGCAAATAACTGAGATGATTTTTTTCATAGGATGTGTGTGCTTGAATTTAGGAATAAATTGGTTTTGTATGAAAATACACTTTATGAGTAGTCATTTTTTGTATTTCGTTTCAATAGTCATTACTTTTTTTTAAAATCAAAACAGTTAGCTATCAAAAAAAAGCACAAGCATAAGTTGTTTGCGCTTTTAAAAATTAGTCAAGTATTTTGTAGTAGTCATTCCCGAACAAAACGAACATGCTGAATTCTTCCCGAAGTCACAAATAATTCCGTGATGTTTCCTGTTTTGTCTGTACAAAATTTTACACTGTATTCATTGACCAACAATTCATTTGGTGTGAGTAGCAAACCTTCCCTTTTTTTCTTGCCAATTTTTACTTCATACGCAGTTCCTTTGGTATGTTTTAGTGTAAACGAAACGTCTGTTTCTTGATTTTTAAATGTTCCGTTTAATGCGTTGAAATCAAACTTGCTAAAATCGCTTTCAATACGGGTTAATGTAAATGGTTTTACCGTCGGATAATACGCTGTAATTTGCATGATACCATCTGCATTTTTGGTAAATTCTTGCTTGAAAGGCGCATCATTCCATTGCTGAAAAACATTATCAGCTTCACGAATTAATTTCATATCATTTCTTCCCCATCGTAACATGTATAAATCACCATCGCGCTTTTCAAATTTCATAATATAACCGCCTTTTGTTCGGTAAATTCCCAATACATCTTCAATTGTCACCATTGCTCCTATTTTTTCTGGCGTGATTCGGAATGTTTCTTTTTCGTTGGTTTTGTTGAGTAAAACGTCTGCCATTTCCAAAGTTTGTCCGGTTGGATCAATTTTTCCACTATTAATCATCGTTACAATGGAAAAATCCGCTGCTGGAAATCGTGCTACAACTGCTTTCCATGCACCTGTTGAACCTTCATGAAAGCGATACGGAACATTTTTATGTTCGCCAAATTCTACACCGTAACCGTACTTTTCAATGGTTGTATTGACGATGAGTTCTTGAGTTTTGGCTAAAATTTCTTTTGAAAAAACGTCACTTTGTTGCGTTTGAATGATGGTTTCCCACTGCAATTGATCTTCCAAGGTGGAAAAAAGATTTCCATCTCCGTACAAATTGCATATCCAATCATAGGTTTTCCAGGTATTAAAATTAAAATAAGGTTTTGCAATGGGTTCGGCGATGTTTTTATAATCTGAAACAAAAGACGTATTTGACATGTCTAAATCTTTGAAAAGTTTATTTGTATACGCTACAAAAGTGATTCCAGTGACATTTTTAACGATTTCTGCCAATAAAATATAATTAGAATTACTATATGAATATTCAGTACCCGATTCAAAATTTAAGTCGTGCTGCTTTTCCAATAATTGCATGGCGTCGGTATTGTCAAAAGTAACTTTCCACCACGTGATTCCTTGCAAACTCCATAAATCATATACATCACGGATGCCGCTGGAATGATTTAATAAATGCTTGATCTTAATTGGTGTTTTAATGTTTTTATACAGATTTGGCAGGTACTTTCGAATATCATCTTCCAAACTCAATGTATGTTTTTCAATCAAGTTTAGAATAGCAAATGCCGTAAATTGTTTTCCGTTGGAAGCGATGTTGAATCGTGATTGTTTTCCAATGAAAACACTATCTTTTAGGTTGGCATAACCTGCATAATTTTTATATACAATTTGACCATTTTTGACAATACCAACCGCAATTCCGGGACCGCCTTTTGGAACATCTTTTATGGTGATTGCGTCTAATTGTGCACGTTGTGTTTGAGTGATTTTTACTGGTTCTTGCCCAAAAGTGAGCAACGATGTAAAGAAAAGTACTAAAAAGATCATGCTTGATTTCATTGAATTGTGTTTTGCGTTTTTTGATGTTGCAAATATCAGATACGAATGCATGAAAAGCGCGCCAAATCGTGATTTGACACGTATTTATTACTTCTTTTTGCTAAAATATTCTTTTGGCGTTTGTTGTGTGTGCTTTTTAAAAGCTCTGTTAAACGTTGATTTTGAGTTAAACCCAGAGTCGAGTGCAATTCCTAATAACGTTTTGAGATCATTTTCATTGGAAATTACTTTTTTGATCACTTCTTGCGTGCGATACGTATTTACGAAGTCATTAAAGTTCATTTTAAATCCTTTATTAATGACATTGGAAACCTTTTTTGGGTGTGTGTTGAGTTTTTGAGCAACATCAAACAATGTCAAATTTGGATTTTTGAAAAGCTGTTGGGAAATCATGAACGTTTCTAGTTGTGCTTTTAATTTTTCCTCTTCTGTGGTGATTTCAATTTCATTAGCATTCGTAATTTTCTGAGGATGTTTTTCTTCCGCTTCCGCGAGAAATTCCTCGTCTGAACTGGTGGTCATTTTGAGCTGAAATGGAATATTCATCTTAATCGCATGTGCATATCCGCTGATAGCGATGTAATAAAACAAGATGGAAAACGAAAGATAGTACCAATATTTATTTCCAAAGTTTGCCCATTCAGGATTGAGAATGAAAAACAAAATTCGAATGACTAGCAATCCTAAAAAAGCTAGTAAAAAACGTTGAATCCAAGTATATAAAATTGAATCTGCAAAACTTACTGTATCGTAAGTATTCTTTTTGTATTGTGTATATATTTTTAAACATTTAAACAGATAGAAAACCATCATGATGAAGCCCGAAACTTGATACCAAAGCGCCAAATCTTTATCACGTCCATCTGCATAGAAATAGTATTCATCCAACACTATTTTATCCGTCATCCAAATCACCAAACTATAACCTGCATACAAAATGGCAGGAATAAAATGAATCCAATCTTTTCTTAGAACTATAAAATTTGTGTTGAGTAAACTTTTTACATAGAAAAACAACAATGGCGGCATGAGAAATAATTGCTGAAACGGCACATAAAATAAAATGTCTCTATAGCTTTGTTTTGCATACCAACCTGCATATCCAAACATAAATGGGGCAATGTATAACGAACATAAAAAGAGAAATGAAGCTAACCAAAAATTCGATTTATTTTCACTTCGAATCCCTTTATAAATCAACAAACCTGTAAATACAAGTCCGTGTATAAAGAAAATAAGTAAGGTGGAACTTTTGAAACCGAAGCCAAAATACATCTGAGGTGTTCTTTAAATTTATAGGATTTTTATCAACGTAAATACTTTCGAAGTTTTGAAAACCAAAATACTGCCAAAAAAGCGATTGCTGGAACCACTAACAAAACAATAATAGCTTCACCTAAACCTTGATTTTTAGTATTTCCAAAAGCTAGTATCGCTAAATAAATAGCCACAACAATATAAATTGCTTGGTTTATGGTATATAAGACCAATCCTTTTTTTAGTCTCCTCATTAATAGTATTGTGCCAATAAAACTTCCTATAGAAACTATAGACCATATAATAGTTAAAATGGTGATTTCTGTAGTAGTACTATTAAATAAAGTGCCAAAAAACAGATAAAAAACTGTGATCGCAATTACATGTAAAGGTCCCACAAATGATAACAGACAAAGAATGATATAAATTACTGGAAAGCGCTTTTTTCCTGTTGGAGCAACATTCGTTTCTTCGCCTTGATGAAGATTTTCAACTGGTTGATGTTCTTCAACTTCTACAACTTCTTTGATTTCTTGAACTTCTTCATCTTCTTGTTTTGCGCCACATTCTGGGCAGAACTTAACGTTTTGGGCTATTGGTTGATGGCATGCAGTACAATTTTTCATATTCTAAGTTTTTCTAAAGATAGGAATTTTAAAAATAATTAAATTATTATAAAACAAAAGCAATAGGTATCAATAGGTTACCAAACCAGCTTCATCCATCGGTTTGTCTTTTCGCACCCTAAACTCACAGGTATAATTTAAAATCAATCCTACATTTGATTTCCCTGTAATTTTCATCTGCCATAAAATAGTAACATCGTTCGTTTTATTGGATTCAAAACAAAGTCGTTCAGGATATAAAAACTTAAATTCTAAGTGTTTCTTAAAGTTATGTATTGCCTTTCGTTCAGATTTGTAGACCACTTCACGACTCCTAGATGTTTTTGTTCCTCGGCTATCCACAACTTCTTCGATAACTTCATAATACAAACTTTGATCCGATAAATTGAATTTTTTCGTTTTTCCAATCACACATAAAAATCCATCATCAGCATCCGAAATATCCATCGTTACTTTCCCTAACGTTTGTTTGAGATAATAGTGGCTAAAAAAACTCACACCTAGCATCATCACAATTCCAAATACAATTAATCCAGTATCAAATTCTGGAATAAAAAGCACATACACCATAAACAATAGCAACGATAGTACAATTGGAATGGTATAATTTCCTTGCAATTTAAAATCTAAAGTTTCTGTGTTTACAGCATACGTATGTTTTAAATCTCTAATTTCAAAATCTTTCAGCGTTCGCAACGTTCGATTGGAAGTAATTAAGGATTTTATATTCGACAAAAAACTCAAGCCTAATTTTTTAAAATCGTCTCTATTCACATCCACACTCACTTCACAACGGTATTTAAAACTCACATTTCTACCTTCGTAACTTTCTATAATTCCATCATTCATCTCAAAAGTGAACGGCAATAGGGTTTCTTCGTGCGCATTTATTTGTGTTGGTTGTGAAATAATAGAAAATGTGGCAATTATTTTCTCATACGCTTGCATGCGTCCGCGCGCTTCAAAGTGGATTTCTCCTTGAATTGCATCAATCGTTATATCTTCGGAAGATACAATCTCAAGATATCCGGAGGAAGCTTTTCCGTCATTGGTTTCATCTATAAATACTTCGGCTTGTAGTGTAGAGCTGCTCATTGATAGTTTTCGTAAAGTTGATTTATAATTCCTCGGAAATTATCGCCATACATTTTGATTAATTTTTTTAATTCGCTTTCGCTGAAATGTACTCGTTTCGATTGCATGTCTTTTTGTGCAAACGACACTCTATTGGCTATAATTTTTTGAAGTGTTGGGATGTCTATTCCTTTAAAACGAATAGTTTTTAGTGGTTTTCGAATCAACGCACATTCAAGCTTTCGTGTGAAATGTGTTGTATAAATCACCACTCTTTTTGATTTGAATAGTTGGATGCGTTCTGCAAAACTCAAATGATGGATACTATCAATAAAAACCACCTCTGAAGCATGTTGAGTAATATCAGAAAGTGATGCGTTTTTATCTAATTGAAAAATAGGATAGTTTGGAAATTGTTGTTGCAACCAAACTAAATGTGTCGTTTTTCCTCTGCCCTGTTTGCCTAAAAACTCAATGGCAATCGCTTGATGGTTCTCTATTTGAGAATCAATAGCCGCTACGCTAAACTTAGGCACAATCGTATGCTGAATTTCAGTATCTAAAACGCCTGCAAACGGATTGAATTTGTAGTTTTCTTTCAATGGAAATGTTGGGTTTAAGTCGCTTTGCTCCTTTTGTGTTTACGCTGAGCGGAGTCGAAGTGTTGATTTGTTTTTTCGGTTATTCGGTTATTCGTTTGTTTGTTTGTTCGAAAATACTTTTACATTTTGAATTTAGCGTTTTACATTTGTTATTTCAACTTTCGTTTAATTCGCCTTAAAAACTCTGGTAAATCAAAAGTGAATCCTTTTATTTTTACTTCGTTGACTTTGACCAAACCGCCTGCAATTTTTTCTTCGTTTTTTTCTTTAGGTTGATGAGATTCAATCAAAACGTTTTGTTGATAGTTTGTCATATTCAAACTTTTGATGGTTGCATCTTTTAGTTGAATCGCAGAATTCGCCATCATCAATTGTGATTTTAAAAAATATACTTGTGAAGCTAATTGTTGTACTCCAATATCTTGAAATTCAGTCACTTCATTTTCAAATTCTGGACTTTCAGGAAGCGACAAATACACATGCAACGCTTCTTTTATTTTCCCCAATGCTTCTTCTCCATTTTCTGGAATTACCGTAAATAATGTGCTTTGTTCTTTCGATTCTATATTGGTTTCTGCATTGATCCCAATATCTTTTAAAAACGTAGCAAAGTAAATTAAATATTGTTCACACGAACTTTGAATTTCTGGTGGAAATGTGAAGATACTAGATAAATTAGACCTGTTTTCCTGTGATAATTCTAAAAATATATTTTCAACTTTAACTTTTAATAATTCAACTATTTCATTATATACAATCAAAATATCTCTTATCCATACATCTTTGGAAAGATAAATACGTAAACCTAATCTAAATATATCCTTAAAATCATCAAATTGCTCTTCATTGATATACATAAATTCGATATTACTTAAAGATTTAGTCAACTTTATAAAAAAAGAATGAATTCCAAATTGAAAATCCCAATTATCTATGTCTAAATGAATATTAATATACGAAATTTCATCACCCCAAAAAGTTATGTCTGTATAATATGAAAAAATACTATTGCATTCATGATAAAAGCTTTCTTCAAACTGAATTTTTATCTCGGAAATTTCCTCATTAATGATATCTATAATTTTAACTCCTGATAATCTGTTGACTTCTTCAAATAACAAACTAAAACCGTATTCTGGATTATTACTGTCCAAGCTACCAACAACTTCGCCATCCAAGAAAACTTTCTCTTGCACTTGATCAATCACAAAACTTGGCTTTCCCATATCTTAATTATTATTACAACAAGTTAGTAGCCACAATGTACTCAAATGTTACATTTCTTACAAAATTACTTCACGAGTTTTCACTTGCCATTTTTACGTCTTTGCGAAAGTTTTGAAAAAACTTGTGGCAATCTGCTTGTCGAGAAACAAATTACTTCGTCGATTCCTCCTCATAATGACGGTTTGGAAATTAAATAACTGAAAACTCATAACTCATAACTCAAAACTACCAACATACAAAGAGCAAAGCGATACCAAAAGCGAAGCGCATCCAAAAAGTACTTGTGCTGAGCTTGTCGAAGTAAAAACAAGTATAGAAAGTTTATAGTTCCCTCAGAATTCCGTAAATTTGCATTTCGAAATTAGACAACTAAATTTTAAGATATGAGTACATACGATATCATCGTTTTAGGAAGTGGTCCTGGTGGATATGTAACTGCCATTAGAGCTTCTCAATTAGGGTTGAAAGCAGCTATTATTGAGAAAGAAAGTCTAGGTGGTGTTTGCTTAAATTGGGGCTGTATTCCAACGAAAGCATTATTGAAATCAGCACAGGTTTTTGAGTATTTGAAACATGCCGAAGATTACGGATTGTCTGTAAAAGATGCCGATAAAGATTTTGACGCGGTGGTAAAACGAAGTCGTGGTGTTGCTGACGGAATGAGCAAAGGTGTTCAGTTCTTAATGAAGAAAAATAAGATTGACGTTTTGGAAGGTTTTGGAACACTGAAAGCTGGAAAAAAGGTGGATGTAAAAGATAAAGACGGTAAAACTACCGAATATAGCGCACAACATATTGTAATTGCAACAGGAGCACGTTCGCGTGAATTACCAAACTTGCCACAAGATGGTAAAAAAGTGATTGGGTATCGGGAAGCAATGACCTTGGCAGAGCAACCAAAGAAAATGATTGTCGTTGGATCTGGCGCTATTGGTGTTGAGTTTGCATATTTCTACAATTCTATGGGAACAGAAGTTACCATTGTAGAATACATGCCAAAAATTGTTCCTGTGGAAGATGAAGATGTTTCAAAACAATTGGAACGTTCGTTTAAGAAAAGTGGAATAAAAATTATGACTTCTGCGGAAGTGACTTCTGTGGATACTTCTGGAAGTGGCGTAAAAGCGACTGTGAAAACGAAAAAAGGTGAAGAAGTATTAGAAGCTGACATTGTACTTTCGGCGGTTGGAATTAAAACGAATATTGAAAATATTGGACTTGAAGCTGTTGGAATTGCAACAGATAGAGATAAAATCCTAGTAAACGATTATTACCAAACAAACATTCCTGGCTATTACGCAATTGGCGATGTTACTCCCGGACAAGCCTTAGCGCATGTAGCGTCTGCGGAAGGAATTTTGTGTGTAGAAAAAATTGCAGGAATGCACGTAGAAGCCTTAGACTATGGAAATATTCCGGGTTGTACCTATTGTTCTCCTGAAATTGCTTCTGTTGGATTGACGGAGCAACAAGCAAAAGACAAAGGCTACGATATCAAAGTTGGAAACTTTCCGTTTTCAGCCTCTGGAAAAGCAAGTGCTAGTGGAGCAAAAGAAGGTTTCGTGAAAGTTATTTTTGATGCAAAATACGGAGAATGGTTAGGTTGCCACATGATTGGTGCCGGAGTAACGGATATGATTGCCGAAGCAGTGTTGGGTAGAAAACTCGAAACTACGGGTCATGAAGTGTTGAAAACGGTACATCCGCATCCAACGATGAGCGAAGCGGTTATGGAAGCTGTTGCTGCTGCTTATGGTGAAGTCATACATTTATAATATATAGTTGAAAAGCTGCTCGTTGAGCAGCTTTTTTTATGCTTTTTTTAAAAACCGAGTTTGCCATTTTACTAAACTCATATTTTCATAGTTATGGACGCAACCGTCACACAAACAAAAAATGTAACACTATTTGGAAAGCTAGCCATTTTGGAAGGCTATTCGTTTTTAGCACTTTTTATTACAATGCCGTTAAAGTATTTTGCAGAAATGCCAATGCCGAATAAAATTGTTGGAATGATTCACGGCGTATTATTTATTGCGTATGTAGTATTTGCGCTTATTGTAACGCTAGAGCAAAAATGGACGTTGAAACGTTTTGCGCTATTATTCATTGCTTCACTGATTCCTTTTGGAACTTTCTATATTGAGAAAAAATATTTGAGAGTGAATTAGATATTAGTGTTGAGGTTTTAGAAGTACGATTTTATGTTTTTTATATTTTTTGGGTAATGAATTTTCAATTTGATCCCTAGTACGTATAAATCATAAAAAATCATATCATGAGAAAAAAGAATCTTACATCGTTAGTGCTTAATAAAAAGTCAATTTCTAATGTTACTATAAATGGAGGAACATTTCGTACAGCCGGATGTTACAGTGTTCAAATCTGTCATATAGAGCCAGATACAAAACATACACTTGCGCCTATTCCTTTACCAAATACTAATTATTCTGTATGCGTTTGCCACACAGATATTCTTTGTTAATGTTTTTATAAACGAACTTCGGTTCGTTTGTTTTATGCTCAATTTCATAAACTAAAACCATTTACTGGTCATTTCACATAAATCATACATTTTGTACGAGCCAATTTTTATTGCTTTGATTTAGTTTTATAGAATAAATATTAAAACTGAATAGTATGAAAAAAGCAAATTTAAACTCGTTAGTATTAAACAAAAGAGCCATTTCAAATCTAAAATTTGAAGAACTTAAAGGTGGTAAAAAAATAATCCCAACTTTAGTAGACGACTCGTGTAGAGGTGTTTGTGATACCCTTTTTTAGGAACAAGCGTACACATATTAAATTACATAGCGAGCTTCGGTTCGCTATCCTTTTTCTATACTATTGTTTTTGTGTTAATTACGGTCATACCGTACCTAGTTGATGATTTATTGTCCTATTTTCAGATTTAATCAAAATTTCATATCATGAAAAAAAAGAATCTTACATCATTAGTATTGAACAAGAAGTTAATTTCTGTATTAAAACCAGAAACAATTAAAGGAGGAATAGTACCAGGACGCGCTTCAGATAGTCCAACCTATTGTCAAACTTGTAAGTAATATAAATTTATTTATAGTCCTCTTCAGAGCGCTTTTTTAGGTACAATTATGAAGATGTTGTACTGTAAACTTATTTTATATAAAAAGTCATTCAATTTCTTGAATGACTTTTTCCTCAACCAACCTAATAACTGATATCCCACCTTCAGCTATGAAAAAATTGTGCGAAATCATTGTCTGATTTCTTGATTCAAATATAGGGTTGGAT
>CAYGPQ010000076.1:0-21284 GCA_964351775.1 uncultured Kordia sp.
ATTTACAAAAAAATATCAGTATTTACAAGGCTTTACCTATTTTCTGAATGCGCCTGAAAATAGATTCCTGCCTACGCAGGAATGACATAATTGCGGACTGAGGCACTCGAAGTCCACTATTTTTATACTGAAAACTGTCAACTGAAAACTGAAAACTATTTATTCAAATACTTCTTCTTCAAATATTTTTTACGCGTAATTTTTCGTTTAAAAGCAGTGCTGTGTTTTAACAATACATCTTGTACTTCATGCAAGTCTTTATTGGCTAACTCAGCATAACGTTTGCTAATGATATGAATCATTTGTTTGGAAAGCCACAAACGTTTTAAGTTTTCCATACGTTTGTCTAAACTCAGGGATTCAAAACGCATTCGGTTTAAATCAATGAGATAAAAATCGTAATTGTGATCACGTTTTACAATCAAGGTATTTCCAGGTGAATGATCTAAGAAATTGACTTTATGTTCATGTAATTGAAAGCAAAATTCGGCAAACTGTTCTAAAATACGTCTGCGATCTTCAAATAATGGATCGTGAATCAACGCGCGGAAATCGAAATCATAGTCGATATGTGCACTCACATAATAACTTTCTTTCAATCCAAAAGTTGAATAATTTTCAATATATGCAATTGGAAAAGGTGTTCTAATTGTGTTTAGCAATAACCTTTCGGCATATTCAAAAGAACGTTTTGCTTTGGAAGGTCTGATAAATTTATAAACAAATCCGTTAAACGCTTTAGGGGTGCGGAACGATTTCACATTAATCTTTTCACCAGTCAATTCATAAGACTTAATCACATTTCGTTCACCTTTGGTTATATATTCACCTTTGGTTTCAAATTCGTTGATAAAAGCTAGTAATTCTTCTCTTTTATCTTGATATTTTGGATGAATGTGTACGATTTGCATAATGGGCTATTATTCTTCAAAGATATATGAAATGAATAAAATAAAGCAATTTTTTAATTTTTAGACACAAAAATTACTTTATTTTACAAAAGCAAAGTGGGGGATTTAAAGAGTATCTTTCTATTTTTATTTGAGGTATGCCAAAATAAAAAAATCAAATAGATCAACTGAAATTTTAATAAACCCTGAAAAAATAATATTTTGCACGGATTGCCTGTATTTATAAAAACCTTAGATGAAAAAAATATTAATCATACAGAATAAGCGTATTGGAGATGTCTTGATAAGTTCTGTAATAGCAAATAATATTAAAAAAATATTCCCTGAAAGTCATGTAGATTTTATGGCGTATGATTTCACAACAGGCGTTCTTTTGAACAATCCGAATATTGACAACATCATTCCGATTAATGAAAAAGAACTGAAAAAGATTCCGAATTTAATTAGAATGATTCGTAAGATTCGAAAAGAAAAATACGATATCATTTTTGATCCCTATTCTAAATTGCAAAGTCGCTTGATTTGTTACTTTTCAAAAGCAGCATATCGTATTGGAAACAAACGAAAACATAAAAAATTACCACTTCCCTTCTACTCACATCCGATTAATTTATTAGACGAAAAAACACGAATTTGTGGAAAAGCGATTGAAGATCGTATCAATCTGATTACATCTGTTTTCCCATTGGAACATCCTGATTACGAGCCAAAAATTACGTTGCAGTCAGCTGAAAAAGTATATCCAAAACTTGACAAGTACAAACATCCTGTGTTGATGTTGGGTATTTTGGGAAGTACGCCACAAAAATCGATGCCGTACGAATACATTGCAGAAATTGTCGATTATATTACTTCCAATTATAAAGTTCACATTCTCTTTAACTATGCACCAAATCAAAAAGCGGAAGCGGATAAAATTTATGAACTATGTACAAACAAAGAAAGTATTATTTTAGATATTTATGAAGATAGTATTCGCGGTTTTGTTCGACTCATGTATGCCTGCGATTTGATGGTGGCAAATGAAGGTGGCATTGTGCATATTGCGAAAGCGTTGAACAAACCGACATTTACGATATTTTCGCCGTATGTAAACAAAGATCATTGGGCGAGTTTTGAAGATGGAAAACAACACGAATCCATTCATTTATTAGAAGAAAAACCAGATTTATTCGATACTTTTACGTTTGAAGAACGCAAAAAAATTGAGGAAAATCCACATGATTTATACAAACAATTAACGCCAGAAATGATGATTCCGAAACTGGAACAATTTTTAGCCTTACATATAAAAAAATAATATGAATCTACTAGATAAATTTCATAATTGGCGCAGAAAACAACGCTGGAATAAACAATATAAAAAAGGCCGTTGGGACAATTTGCGCAATCCGATTGAAGCCGAACGCTACTATACAATTATGAGATTTATTGAGTTGTACGCAAAACCACAACCCAGTATTCTCGATTTAGGTGCGGGCGAAGGTGTTTTGAATGAATATTTAGATGATGAAATATTTAGTTATTTTTTAGGAATGGATTTTTCCGATGTTTCTATTCAAAAAGCGAAAGCGAGAAAGTTTCCAAAAGCCGAATTTGTCACCGCAGATATTCATACTTATGTTCCGAATCAAAAATTTGATGTCATCATTTTTAATGAAGCGTTTTATTATATCCACAATTCCGAAAAACAGAATGTTCTAGACAGAATGTTGAGTCATTTAACAACTGACGGAATTTTAATTGTGTCTATTTACCGTGAAGGGATTGGTTGTTGGGAATATTTCGAGAAACTACAGAAACTTGATTTTACAGTGGTTAAAACGGATCAAGAGAAAACGTATTGGAAAGTTGGGGTTTATAAGTATTAGGTAAAATTAAACTACCTTTCTTCACTTTGAGTGAAATATTTGGAGAAATTTTGTATCAAAGAACAAAAAGCGAAGCGATCAAAATCTCAATACTAACTACTCATTACTCACTACTACCTTTCACAATTCCAAAATCCGTCCACTTTTTGTTTTCGTCTTTGGTCGTTTTTCTGATGGTTAAGTTTTTATTGATCGATTCTTGATTTTTATAACCTCTCGGGTGATCTAAATGGATACAAACTGCGCTGTATCGAATTTGCTTGCTTTTTAAACCGTAATTAAACAAACGCTCGCCCAATTCACGATCTTGTCCACCGTATTGCATGCGTTCGTCAAAACCGTTAATGGCAACAATATCTTTTTTCCAGCCAGAAGCATTGTGTCCGTTCCAGCTTGCATTAGTAGGTGTAATAGCGTTTAAAAAACGAGATTTTAATCCAGCTGAAGTTAATTTATTATTCTTGAAAGAAGTTTTCAAACCGTGCTGTTTCAACCATTTGACATCAAAACAATTGCCTTCGTAAATATCTTCTTTTGTAATGAGTTCCGAAATATTCATAGGCAACATAAAATATCCTCCCGAAAGGAAAAAACCTTCTTCACGTTGTTTTACATGATGCTCTACAAAATCGGCACGCGGAATACAATCGCCATCTGACATAATGATGTACGGCGAACTACATTTTACAATGGCTTTGTTGAGAATTTGCGATTTCTGAAAACCGTTATCTTCATGCCAAACATGTACGATTGGATAAAAGACTTCGTTGCGAATTTCTTCAATTAAATCAATGGTTTCTTGCTTGGAACCATCATCAGCAATAACGATTTCAAACAATCGATAGGTTTGATTGTTATACCCGTGTAAAACTTTCGCCAACCACTCAGGAGAGTTGTACGTACTTATTATTATGGAAGTGTCTATTGTTGTCATACAGACCACAAATATAAAGTTTTTTAGTAAGTTTGTGTTTTAAATTTATCATGCCAACATTAAGTGTCATCATTCCAACGTATAACGAAGCTTTGTATCTGAAAGATGCGCTGTATTCTGTGCAATTTGCCGATGAAATTATTGTGATAGATTCGTTAAGTACTGACGAAACTGTTTCGATTGCAGAATCGCATGGCTGCAAAGTGATTTCAAGGAAGTTTGATAATTTTTCCAATCAAAAAAATCACGCCTTACAATTTGCCACCTGCGATTGGGTTTTATTCTTAGATGGCGACGAACGCATCACGTATCAACTTCAAAAAGAGATCATTAACGCTATGAACTCCGAAAAACATACTGCGTATAAATTGAATTTTCCACACTTTTATATGACTCGTTTTTTGTATCATCATAACAATGATGTCACACGATTGGTTATTCGTGAAAAATGTCATTTTGAAGGAAATGTGCATGAAAAACTCATCGTGGATGGAACCGTTGGAAAGTTAAAAAACAAAGTCCTACATTACACCTACAAAGGGTTGTTACATTACATCAGCAAAAAAGATAGTTATGCGTGGTTTCAGGCAGAACGCATGTTAGAAAAAGGTAAAAAAGCTACTTTTTTTCATTTAGCATTCAAGCCATTGTATCGTTTTTTCCATGAATATATTGTGAAACGTGGTTTTATGGATGGCGTTCCAGGTTTGGCTGTTGCTGGAATTAATGCCTACGGCGTTTTTTCAAGATATGTAAAGCTGATGCTGCTTCAAAAAGGAATTCGGTAAATGTAGCATCAAAGATCATTTTACTACTATTCGTCTACGAATTCCCTTTCATTTATCTAAAATTTTCAACGCGAAAGTAATTTCATTGTAATTTTGAGGAATGTGTTTTTTATAAAATACATTACCCCTTTTTTTACTACCAAAAGAGTTCTTCCCTAAAGAACTCTTTTGCCTTAAAGTTTATGCTATTTAATCACTGTATTTTTAGATTAAAAAAATAGTGATTTCCCGAAACGTAATTTGAATTTGAATTTTGACAAAGAATCTTCTCCTTTGATATCAATGCGTTGCACTTGATAATTGTCTTTAAATGGAAATTTGTTCACTCTATTTCCAATACGTAAACCATAGGCAACTTTGTGCTTTACTAATGCGTTGAAAAAAACTTTTTGCTCAGGGTTCTTTCGGGGATACTTCCCATACGGATATGCTAATACATTGCTCACATTCAATTGATTGGAAATGATAAAATCTTTGCATTTTTCAAAATCTTCATCAATTTCTTCAGGTGATAATTCATGATATTTTTTATGTGCGAACGAATGCAAACCGAGTTCAATTGTAGCCTCATCCATACTCTTTAATTGCGCCACAGACATCAATCGTTCTTTTCCAGTATTCCATTCATCTACGCCATTTACATATTGAAACGGAATGAAGAAACTTGCTTTCAGTCCATATTTTTGCAATAATGGATATGCCAATTCCAATTGATTTACATACACATCATCAAATGTAATGATGACTGCTTTTTTAGGAAAATCAGCCAGAGTTTTCAAAAATTGCAACTCCGAAAAATGCAAGGTTGTATATCCGTTTTCTTTCAAATAGCGGAATTGTGTTTCTAAATTCTCCTTAGAAATCGTCAATCCGTTACTTTCAGAAGCTTTGGTGGAAACTCCGTGATACATTAAGATGGGCAATCGTGGCATAGGTTTTTATTGAAAAATTAAAAAATTCAAGGATTCAAGGATTGAAAAAAATTGACAGAGGATTCTCCAATGTCACATCAAGCATTACCAGAATGCTTTTCAAATTATATATCAACTTTTCTTAGCTTCTTGTGTGATGCTGAATCACACTTCGACTTGGCTCAGTGTAAAAGTTCAGCATGACGAAATGAATCCAAAAACGTCAATTCGAGTGATTTTTTGTCATCTTGAACGCAGTCGAGATAGATAAAAAATTGTATCGAGAATAGTTTTTTGAAAGGATTATAAAAATACAATCTTTCAATGTTTTAATTCTTAAATCTTTTAATCTATTTTTAATCCTTGTAAAATTATTACTTTTGTTCGTAGAATATCATTTTCAATAGAAAAAAAGTATCTTCATCCGTATATGAACACAAAAATCAGTGCATTAGCAATTACTTTTAACGAGGAAGACCATATTGAAAATTACATTCAACAACTTTCCTTTGCTGATGAAATTATCATTGTCGATTCGTTTAGCACCGATAAAACGGTTGAATTAGCCAAAAAATATAATGTTACGCTAATTCAACGCAAGTTTGATGATTTTTCAACACAGAAAAACTTTGCAATCGATCAAGCTAAGAACGATTGGATTGTCTTTTTTGACTTGGACGAAGAAGTGCCAAAAGCATTGGCAGACGAAATTGTCACAATTGTAAATTCAGCAAATCCTGAAAAAGCATATCATGTAAAACGCGATTTCCATTTCATGGGAAAACGCATGAAATACAGTGGTTTTCAAACCGATATTTCAGTGCGATTGTTCCATAAACACTATTGCCGCTACAACGGAAAACCTGTGCACGAAACGATTGAAACTAGTAAAAAAATAGGCTCTTTACAACATGCACTTGCACATCAAACCTATAAGAGTTTTGACAATTACAATCAAAAATTGAGTCATTACAGTCGTTTGCAAGCAGCAGCTTTGTACAAGAAAAATGTGCGCCCAAATGCGTATCATTTTATCTTTAGACCTTTCTATCGCTTTGTACATCAATACTTTTTGCGCTTGGGTTTTATGGACGGAAAAGAAGGATTTATTTTGTGTTATGTACATGCGTTTTCCGTGTTTAAGCGTTATTTACAATTATGGACGATGTACCGAAAAATAGACTAAAATGAAGAACGTTTTTTTAGAATCTCATAATATTAAAAACCTACATTTTGGGTTTGGTCAATTCAATTATCATTTGATTAAAGGGTTGTATCAAGCTGAAATTGACGATTTTAAAATGACGCTTCACGCGAAAGACCTCAGAAAGTTGAAAGACGAATTTGGTAATTATTTTGACTATAAAAAGTATCAATCATTTCGTCGTTATCCGCTGTTGCGAATTCGTAAGAAATATGATTTGTGGCATTCGCTAAATCAAAATATTAAGATTGAACCGTATCACGATATTCCGTATTTATTGACAGTTCATGATGTGAATTTTATCGAAGAAGAATCCAGCGACATGAATCACGAACGCAATGTACGTTTTCGCGAAAAACTCGAACGAAGTAGTGCCATTACGTATATTTCTAACTTTGCCAAAGCGTCAACACATCAACATTTTGACGTGCCAGATGTTCCTGAATACGTGATTTACAACGGAAATCCAATTCGTGAAGTGACGCTTCCAGAAAATCATCAACCAGCACAAATTTCAAAAAGACCCTTTTTATTTTCTATTGGCGAATTTACGCCGCGTAAAAATTTTCACACCTTAGTGGAAATGTTAGCACTTCTCCCCGATTTCAATTTAATCCTTTCAGGAAATAACCATACGGATTACGCAAGTGGAAAACTCTCAGAAACGATTCAAAAATACAACTTACAAGATCGCGTGATTGTCACAGGAAAAATTGGCGATTTAGACAAACAATATTATCTGCAAAACTGTACGGCGTTTGTATTTCCGTCATTGCGAGAAGGATTTGGAATTCCGCCCATTGAAGCCATGCGTTTTGGGAAACCTGTCTTTTTATCACACAATACATCGTTACCAGAAATTGGTGGCGACCATGCGTTCTTTTGGGAACATTACGACCCGAAATACATGGCTGAAATCTTTGAAAAAGGCATGCACACCTTCGAAACCAACAAAGAAAGCTACGAACAAGCGTATATAAAACGTGCGCAAAGCTTTGATTGGAACGCAACTGCAAAACAATACGAAGACGTGTATCGGAGTTTGTTGTAATTAATTCAAAGATTAAAAGATTAAAAGATTTAAAAAATTCACTACTGTGCTTTTAGATTTTTAGACTTCTTACTCTATCTTGCTTGTTCTTCAGAAAATACGCTTCAACTCACAATAGAATATCGAATAAAGAATAAAGAAATATCAAATGAAAAATACTAAATATAAAATGTAAAAGTAATTTCACTTATAACTCACAACTCACAATAGAATATCGAATAAAGAATAAAGAAATATCAAATGAAAAATACTAAATATAAAATGTAAAAGTAATTTCACTTATAACTCATAACTCACAACTCATAATTTAAAATTCATAATTTATGTAACGCAACCTTTTCAAAAAATGAACATCTAGTAAACAGTATAGACAATTAAAACCCAACTGTTATGAAAAAGTTCATTTTTACCACATTAATTTTAGGAATAATAACTGCTTGTAATGTAGACGATATTGATAGCGATATTATCGGACTTGAAGATGCACAAACTATAAATCAGAATGATGACTGTGTACCAGACAATCCGCCTTCTATTTTAGGAAATTTATATCTCAGAAGTAGTTTTGTGATTGACATACCCGCAGATGTGAATGGAGATGGCATTTTTTCAACCGATTTGATGGAAGAACAACTTTGCTTTGATTTATCCCTAAATTTTGGACAAGACTTCCGCGTTTCCAATCCTACATTTGATGCAGTTTCTCTCTATGTTGATGATGATGGAAATGGAAATCTTTCGCAACGAATGGTTTGTTCACATGCCGACGGTACTCCCAATACATACATGCAAATAGGCAATACCATAAAGTTCTTTTATGGGAATGATCTTGAATTTACAGGAACACTTTCAAATAATGAAACCACCATAACATTTACATTTCCAAATGAGCTGTTATTCGGATTCAACTTTTTTGAAGCAAGTAACAGAATATTAAATCAGGATGGAACAATTACACCATATCAAGGTGGCGCAGTTGTAACATACACACTTCAATAAAAATATATAAAGATAACTTTGTCATGTATCATGTATGCGCGTATTGATACATAGCTAAGGTATATATAAATGCCTTAGTGTTAATTAGGTTAGTTAGGTTTTTTAGGTAAATACCATTGTTACTTCTGTAATGATGGTATTTTAGTTTACTTCAGAAATAGAAAAACCGCTACAATATCCTGTGAAAATGTTTGTTACTTAGAGCTGAGTTTTTATAAAACGTCACTTACAACAGTTCATTTTCATCACACAAATAAGTTTCTTTGTTTCAGTATTACTTTAAAAAGATACAAATCGACAAACCTCGATATTGTATTTTAAAAATAAAATAACATCAAAAAAAATGGAAAACTTAATTGAAATTAAAAGCAACTACAATTCTTTAGACAAATTATACTTGTTTTTAGATAATGCATCAGATTATGAATGTTCAAAAGAGTATGACATCTGGGAACAAAGAACAAACGCAAACGGGCAATTAGAAGAATGTATTGTCATTAAAAAAAGCGGAATGCACGCAGTAAAAGCATTTTTTGTAACTAATGATACCGTGAAGGTCAATCACATCATTCCCAATAAAATGATGCACGCATATTTTGGGAAAAGTGAAAAAGCACGCAAAAATATTATTGAAATTATTGCAGGTATCATAAAACAAACACTCCTAAAAGGATCGCAAGAAAAAGCATTTAAAGAATTAGAAAGCGTCATTTATAAAGCTGCTGCATAAATAATGTGCAACCTGAATTTAATAAAATGAGGCTCTCAAAAAAGTAATCATTGTAAATAAAGTATTTTATAGTAAGTAGTGCTGAAATGAAGCAATCTATTAAAATTAAGTTATTGATTTAGATTGCTTCAAAATTTCATTTCGACTCCACTCAATGTAAAAGTTCAGCTTGAAGAAAAAAATCACTTTCATACGGTCATTACGAGGAGTTGGCGACGAAGTAATCTGGTCATCAATAAACAGATTTCCACAAGTTTTTTCAAAACTTTCGCAATGACAATTCAAAAATCAAAAATCAAAAATCAAAAATCGTCAATCGTTAGTCGTCAATCGTCAATCCCAAAAATAGGCTGCACCCAATTATCTATTTTATACTTGGAAAGATTTTTTTCGTCAATTTCTAAGTATGGAGAAGTGACAAAATTTTCAGGAATTTCAATAGCGTGTTCGTCTACAACCAAAATGTTTTGCGGATGGTAAAAATCGTAGTTGATAATATCTTTATTGGTGGTGATGAGTTTTTTGCGATGTCCCAACGCTTCAAAAATTCGAAATGATAACCCAACTTGTTCCGTGCGTTGAATTTCCACAATTATTTTTGCTTTTTGAATCAATTCAGAAACTTCCGTGATGGATTTTTGTGTCGTGATAATATCCACATATTCCGCTGGCATATCACTTCCGTTATAGACTTGAATATTATAAGTCCATCCGCGTTGTTTCAAGTACTTGGCTAAATTTTCAAGCAGTGGAAAACGGTAATCGTTGGTAGAAATATTAAAGAATTGATATTCATATTCACTGTGATTGCTTTCTTCAAAAATATAATTCGTCAAGAAAGACAAGTCATACGTTGACACATCTAAACGATCATAACTATACACTTTATCAAACATTGAAATGATTTCTACTTTTCGTGGAAAACGGCGCGTACTATCGTAATAATAGGCGATAAACTTGTTTGTATAACTTTTGATACATCGCAACAAATCATCATTCAACACATCAGGACGAATGATAAAAATTTCATCTTGTTTGCCTAATTTTACAAGTGAAGCTTTAATTCGATCTGTAACAAACGTCTTTTTTAAATTCTTCCCTAAAAATAATTTCGAAAAGAAATTCTGCGCTTTGTGAAACGTATTTTTATATGCAAATGCAGGTTGGTCTAGATATAAAATCTCTGCATCAATATGCTTATATTGTTGTAAAGCCTTTTGAATATGCGCTGTATAACCGAACGCATAAGGCGCAATGATGAGTATTTTTTTTTGTGAATTCAAAAGAAATTATACTATAATTCCCAATCCATTACAATGCGGATAGTTGTACACGCGTTTTCCTGCAGCTTTTGCAATGTCAATCACAGCGCGACGTACTTCTGGAAAACTTTCGGTATCATGAAAAATAGTGCATTCACTATGTTGTGCCGCCCACAAACCACATTCGTAAGTTTCTTTATAATTGTGTACAATATCAACATGTGAAAAATTGTACTGTTTAGTATCTTTCACAATCCAATCACGATAATCAGATTTGATCAATTCAATATTTGTAAACTCAGCCAACGATGCTTTCGTTTTGTCGTAATGATCGCCTTTATGATCGGTATGTTCGTCTCCGATGAAAATATCAATTCCTTTTACTTCTTTAAAATAGTTTGAAAAAACTACGGAAGAATAGCCAAATTCAACGCCAAATTCGATACAAGAATCGCGTCCAATATTGAAACGCTCTAAAATATCTTCAATAATTAATTCGAGTCCAGCCCAAGCGGTGACAATCTCAATCATTTTTTCTGGTTGCGTTTTTTTGATAGGAATGTAGGTTTCCATCGGTAATCTTTTGTGTAAAAGATATTTTTTTAATTTTGAACGAAGTCCCATATTTGTGGTTTGTGTTTGCGCAAAAGTATAAAATTCAAGTCAAATTGTGTAATTTTGCCGAACAACTATGCACATGAAAGATATTTCTATTGTTATTATCAATTACAACACGGCAAAATACACGCTCGAATGTGTGGCTTCCGTGATTAAATTTACAGACAAATCTTTGTCATACGAAATTGTAGTTGTGGATAATAACTCAAAGCCAGAAGACGTTGAACACTTACAAAAAAACTTCCCAATACACACTCATGTTTCGTTACACAGAAGCGTGATTAATACTGGTTTTGGTGGCGGAAATATGTTTGGAGCGCAATTTACCAACGGGAAGTATATTTTGTTTCTGAACAACGACGCGATGTTGCAAAACGATTGCTTATCCATTTTACATTCGTATATGGAAGCCCATCCGAAAGTTGGCGTGACAACCGCGCAAAATTATGACGAATATAACAAACATGTCATTTCGTTTGATCATGATAAAGGCATTAGAAAGTTGTTGTTTGGTAGAAGTTTCTTAGAGAAAAATTGGGCAACACAATTTCCAAAACGAAAAAAGGAATATGCCGAACCTGTTGCTGTAAATTTCGTCAACGGAGCATTCATGTTTTTTAGAAGAGAAGCGTTTGAAAAAGTAGGCGGATTTGATACGAATATTTTTCTCTACTTTGAAGAAATGGATATTTGTTTTCGCATGCGACAATTAGGTTTTACTAGTGTGTTAGTTCCAGAAGCGAAAATACTGCATTATCAGGGTGTGAGCACCGGAGCTTCCAAAGCGATTAGCAAAGAAGGCATGATTTCACATTTATATGTGATTCAAAAAAATTATTCATACTCGAAATATCTTTTCATTCGAATCTATTATAGTTTAAGTTTTCTCATCAAGCCAAAAAAATGGTTCATGCTATCGTTGGTTTGGAAAGGTGCACATTTATCTGAATCGTTAAAACAACAACAGCAAATTCGATTTTAATCATGACAGAAGAAATTAATAAAGCTTTTGATCAGTTACAATCAGGAAACACCATTCTATATCCAACAGATACCGTTTGGGGATTGGGTTGTGATGCTACCAATGCGGAAGCTGTCGCGAAAATTTACAAATTGAAAAATCGCGAAGAAAGTAAAGCTTTGATTTGTTTGGTCAGCGATATTGATATGTTGGAACGCTATATTTCGGAAATTCCTGAAGTCGCATATGAATTGTTAGAAGCTGCTGACAGACCCACTACGATTATTTATGACAATCCTATCGGCATTGCTGAAAACTTAGTTGCTTCCGATCGTACACTTGCGATTCGAATTCCAGCTGATGAATTTTGCCAGAAACTCATTCGTAAATTCAACCGTCCAATTGTGTCTACTTCGGCAAATATCAGTGGACAACCTTCGCCAAAAAGCTATCAAGAAATCAGTTCTGAAATTTTAAAAGGTGTGGACTATGTTGTAAATTTGCACAACGAAAAAACAGCCTCCAAGCCATCGACAATAATACAATTGCGATCGAATGGAGAGATTAACATAATTAGAGCGTGATTTAGTTGCTAGTTATTGGTTGCTAGTTGTTTGATATTTTAAACTCATAAACCTTTCAACTTATAAACTAAAAAACACACTCCAAGCATAGTATTAATGAATTACAAAAAAGCATTACAGCTCGATATATTTTCAACGATTTCAAAAGCTGCAAGCGAATTACAGCTCGAAACCTACGTAATTGGTGGTTTTGTGCGCGATTTTCTCTTGAAACGAGGCGATGCAAAAGATATTGACGTTGTGGCTGTTGGAAGCGGAATTGCACTGGCTAAAAAAGTAGCTTCACTCCTTCCAAACAAACCAAAAGTACAAGTCTTTAAGAATTATGGTACTGCCATGATTAAAACGAAAGAGGTTGAAATCGAATTTGTAGGCGCGCGAAAAGAAAGTTACGAACGCGGTAGCAGAAATCCGGCGGTAGAAGATGGAACACTTCAAGATGATCAAAATCGTCGCGATTTTTCAATCAATGCCATGGCGCTGAGTTTGAACGAAGACACTTTTGGAGATTTACTCGATCCGTTTAACGGTTTGCAAGATTTAGACGATAAACGCATTGTTACGCCACTCGATCCCGATATTACTTATTCGGACGACCCGTTGCGAATGATGCGCGCTATCCGATTTGCCACACAATTAAACTTTACCATTGATCCTGTTTCGTTGGAAGCCATCACTCGAAATGCCCATCGTATTAAGATTATTTCGGAAGAACGAATTGTGGTGGAATTGAATAAAATTCTTGCGAGCAATACGCCTTCTATCGGTTTTCTTTTGCTGGAGAGAACAAAACTTTTAGGCTATATTTTGCCTGAATTATTGGCATTGAAAGGAATTGACGAAAAAGAGGGACAAACCCATAAAGATAATTTTTATCACACCTTAGAAGTGGTTGATAATATTTCTAAAAATACCGACGATGTTTGGTTGCGTTGGGCTGCTTTGTTGCACGATATTGGAAAAGCGCCGACCAAACGTTTTCATAAAAAGATTGGTTGGACATTTCACGGACATGAGTTTGTGGGTGGAAAAATGGTCTTTAAACTTTTCAGGCGTTTGAAAATGCCTTTGAACGAGAAAGTGAAATTCGTGCAAAAAATGGTCATGATGAGTTCGCGACCAATTGTGCTTTCGCAAGATGGTGTGACAGATTCGGCAGTACGTCGTTTGGTATTTGATGCAGGTGATCACGTAGAGGATTTAATGACTTTATGTGAAGCAGACATTACCACTAAAAATCCGCGAAAGTTTGAAAAATATCATCATAATTTTAAGATTGTTCGGGAGAAGATTGTGGAGGTGGAAGAACGCGATCATGTGCGAAATTTTCAGCCACCAGTTTCGGGTGAAGAAATTATGAAAGCCTTCAATTTGGAGCCTTCTCGAGAAATCGGAATCATCAAAGATGCGATTAAAGAAGCTATTTTGGAAGGCGATATTCCAAACGAACACGAAGCGGCCTATCAATTTATGCTTGCTAAAGGAAAAAAATTAGGTTTAGTAAATTAGTATAAAAAATGCACATGAAAGATAATAAAAGAGTCATATATTGGTTATTAACAGGCTGTATACTCATCTTCATCATGGTTGTAGTTGGTGGAATTACAAGACTTACACATTCAGGATTATCTATTTCTAATTATAAACTTATTTCAGGAACAATTCCGCCAATGAACGAAGTGGAATGGCAAGAAGCATTCGATTTATACAAGCAATATCCTGAATATCAGAAACTAAACAATCATTTTTCATTACAAGATTTTAAAGATATTTATTTTTGGGAATGGTTGCATCGTGTCATTGGACGCTTTATAGGACTCGTTTTCTTTTTGCCCTTTTTATATTTTTTATTGACAAAACAACTGAGCAAAGCAACTATAAGAAAATCAATCATATTAATGATTTTGGGCGGTTTTCAAGGCTTTTTAGGTTGGTACATGGTAAAAAGTGGTTTGGTAGACAGGCCAGATGTTTCACATTACAGATTGGCAGCGCATTTAACAACTGCCTTTATTACGTTTGCATATACGTTTTGGGTTGCGTTAGATTTGATGTATCCGACCATTAAAAAAGCAGATGCAACGTTTAGAAAACTCCTAAAATGGACGTTCGCTATTTTAATAATTCAAATTATTTACGGTGCTTTTGTCGCAGGTTTAGATGCCGGTTTTATTCATAATTATTGGCCATTAATGACAGATGGAAAGTTGATTCATGAAACTGTATATACAGAACAACCTTCGTTTTTAGCAAACTTCTTTCAAGGAAAAAGCGGCGTTCAGTTTGTACATCGATATATTGCGTATGTCGTTGTAATTCTTATCATTATCATTTGGCGAAAGTCAAAAAATATGACAATTACTATATCTCAAAAGAAAGGAATCAACGCGTTATTGTTATTAGTTGCTGTACAATTTATTTTAGGCGTACTCACATTACTACTAAATGTTCCTGTTATATTAGGTGTGGCACATCAAGTAGGTGCATTTTTCTTGCTTTCCGCTATGACCTATACATTGCATCGATTTAGCAAATAATATCAACAAAGCATCATGAAGAATAAAGAAAACTTCGTAAATTTGCAATCCAATTTTTTCAATGAGCATGATTTATAGATTCAGAGTAATACTAGATGCGGCAGAAGATGTCTTTAGAGACATTGAAATTCAAGAAGATGCCACTTTTGAAGATTTTCACAATGCTATTATTCAAGCGTTTGGCTTTGATGGAATGGAAATGGCTTCTTTTTATGTGAGTGATGACGAATGGAATCAAGGAGAAGAGATTTCACAGTTTGACATGAGTGAAGGTGCAGATGCTATCCGATTGATGAATGAAACCACCTTAGATAGTATACTTTCAGAAGATCAACTCCGATTGATTTACGTATACGATTTCTTGAATATGTGGACGTTTTTGGTAGAACTTGCTGAAATTGCAGCACCTTTGATTGGACAAATTTATCCAAACCTGTTATTTTCTCACGGAATTCTTCCCGATAGCGCACCAGACAAACTGTTTGAAGCTGATGAAGACGAAGATCCATACGGATTTAACGATGAGGAAGACGATTTAGACATCAACGATTACGATAGTTTAAATTTTGACGAAAATTGGAACTAGGCTTCGAGAGCCACAGCCTAACAATAGCAGTCTTCGAGTGCCTCAGACTGCATGATTATTATTCGAAATTCTGACCTGAAGTCAAAGGTACTCGAAGACTTTTCATTACTTAAACAACATAGAACAAACACCCTAATAATGATCAATTTATACAGTGCACAAATAGATTCCCTTTCTATTCATACAGTAGGAAATAAAAGTAAAAATGAAAATGTGTTCCTTTCGGAAACGCCTTATCAGTTAACAGATGAGTTAACGCCGTTATTGAAAGAATATTTTTTCAAACCATTTAGAGATAAGGAAGAAAATTACTTTCAGTTTATTAATGAGGTTGATTTAGAGTTCAATGAGTTGTATACGATTGCAACTACTATTTTTAACGATCCGTCTTCGGTTCATGAAAATTCAAAAAAAATTACTACTTTATTGTTTGAACAATCAAAGCATCCACATATTAAAAGTGGTGAAGTGTACGTTGGTTATTTTGAAAATGTAGTGATTGACAATGAAAAAGTGGATGCTATCGGGATTTTTAAATCAGAAATTAAAAACGATTTCCTTCAGTTTGAAGAAAGAGGAAATAACTTAGAAGTTTTATTTCAACAAGGAGTTTCATTGAATAAATTGGATAAAGGTTGTATCATTTTCAATGTAAAAAAGGAAGAAGGTTATAAAATTCTTTCGGTAGATAGCAATAAGTACGACACCAAATATTGGTTGGATCATTTCTTAGGTGTAGATGCGTTTGCAGATGATAATTTTTACACTAAAAAATATTTAAAGTTCTGTCAAAACTTTGCCAAAGACGTTGTTTTCCCTGCGGAAGATAAAAAAGAAGAAGTGATGTTTATGAACCGTGCTGTGAATCATTTTGCGAAGAATGACACGTTTCAAGAAGCTGATTTTATGAATGATGTGATTGACAATCCAGATTTGATTCCTGAATTTAAGCATTATAAAGTGGAGAAAGGTCCGAAATACAGCATTGAAGATATTTCAGAATTTCCAATTGCGAATAAAGCCGTTTCTTCGGCACGAAAAAGCATTAAGAATACGATCAATTTAGATACGAACATTCAAATTAAACTTGACTTTATCAATCCAGAATCGGCAGAGAAGTTTGTAGAAAAAGGCTGGGATGAAGAAAAGCAAATGTATTATTACTTAGTTTATTTCAACAAAGAACAAAAAACATAATTCATATAGAAAAGGTAGCATATTGTTTATAACATATGCTACCTTTTTAACTTTACAAAGCTTTTTTAGTCTCCCTGGCCATCTAAACAAGGCTCATTATCTCTTGAAATAAAACAACCTCCATTTGGTAATGGCACTCCTAGGCATTGTATGCATCGTTGAGCGTCATAACTTGTACCGCCATAAATTGTTGCTTGTTTCATCTTTTCTAACTTCGAAACTCCTTTAATTTTTAAAATGTTTTGTAACATAATCATGATTTTTAATTTGCCTACTCTGTTTAAAATCGGTTTTCGGCTTCCCCTTTTTTAATTTATTTGGTGGTTCTAAATTATACATTATGGCTACTTTTAAGCATTCTTTTTAGGTGTGATGTGTCTATCTGTACCCACTGAGGCTTTATTTAACAATAATTTTAAAAACATGTAATACAATTCAGAACTATACTACATGTTTCATACTTTCCTTATATTGTGTAACAAATGGCAAACTAAGTCGTCAACTATATACAATCAATCAAAAAACTATATCATATTGAAAAATTTGAATACTATTCTCACCCTGCAAAACCTGAGTAAAAATTTCGGGTATCTCAAAGCAGTACAAGACTTATCATTCTCCATTGAAAAAGGAAGTGTATACGGCATTTTGGGCCCTAACGGAAGTGGAAAATCGACCACTTTGGGCATGGTTTTAAATGTTGTAAATAAATCTTCCGGAAACTTTTATTGGTTTGATGGCACTGTTAAAGTACACGATGCGTTAAAGAAAGTCGGTGCTATTATTGAACGTCCTAATTTTTATCCGTATATGTCAGCCTACGACAATTTGAAGTTAGTGTGTAAGATTAAAAATGTTGCTACTAGCAAAATTGACGATAAATTAAAACTCGTTGGTTTATTAGAACGAAAAAACAGCAAATTCCAAACTTTTTCTTTAGGAATGAAACAACGCTTAGCGATTGCTTCTGCCCTATTGAATGAACCTGAAATTTTAATTTTGGATGAACCCACCAACGGATTAGATCCGCAAGGAATTCATCAAATTAGAGAGATTATCAAAAAAATTGCTTCACAAGGAACGACTATTTTGTTGGCTTCTCACCTTTTGGATGAAGTTGAAAAAGTATGTTCGCACGTAGTGATTTTACGACAAGGAAAAAATATATATTCGGGTCGTGTGGATGAAATGGTGGCAAGTCAAGGATTTTTTGAACTCAAAACGGAACAAAAAGATAAGCTACTGTCGTACTTGGAAAAACATTCCTCTTTTGGAAAAATCAAACAAGAAGACGGATTAATTACAGCGTTCTTAAATGCGCCATTGAATGCTGCAGATTTCAATGCTGAAATGTTTCAAGAAGGTATTGTATTATCACACTTAGTACAACGAAAAGAAAGCTTAGAAGAGCAATTCTTAATCCTTACCGAAAATCAATCTAACTAATTTCATTCCTCAACGACTATGTTACGTTTATTACAAATAGAATTTCAAAAAATCTGGCTCAACAGAACCAGTAAAATATTACTACTGATATCATTCATTTTTCCGTTATCTATTTTAATTTTATCATCCATAAAAATTAATTTCTTCGGATTTATATTGGATTTATCTGAAACGAAAATCTTTGAGTTTCCTTATATATGGCACATTACCACATTTTTTGTTGCCTTTTTCAAATTTTTCTTTGCCATTGTGGTCGTTTCCATGATTGGAAATGAATACAGCAACCGAACCTTAAAACAAAATCTTATTGACGGATTGAGCAAAAAAGAAGTGATTCTTTCCAAGTTTTATTTCATTTTGGCGTATTCGCTTGTAGTAACCATGTTTGTGTTTATAATTACGTTATTTATTGGTATTTTTAATACAGCGTCAGGTGACTTACATATTGATACTATTTTTAGAGGTTCCGAATTTATTCCAGCTTATTTTGTAAAACTATTGACATTCTTTAGTTTTTGTCTATTTGTTGGTGTTCTCATTAAAAGATCGGCTTTTGCATTAGGATTCTTGTTTGTGAGTTTTGTATTGGAATTAATTTTATACGGTTTATTTCGTTTTGAATGGTTCAATTACGACACGTCAAACGAAATCATGCAATTTTTCCCATTCACAAGCATGTGGAATTTAATTGATGAGCCTTTCTCTAGAATTGCTTCATTACACACCACAGAAGTATTCCCTATTACTGACTATCACGTATATTGGTATGAGTTTGTTATTGCTGCAATTTGGATCTTTATCTATATCTTTTTCTCTTACCGATTGTTAAAACGAAGAGATTTATAACAAAATAACTCACAAATCAAACAGATTTTAGAGAAAGAGCGGAGAAATTCGCTCTTTTTTTAGTTGTAATAACTATCTTTGAGCCTTGTAGCGTATTAAAATTGCTATGAAGTATGCCGTTATAAAGTTGCCATGATTTCCCTAAAAAAATACGCTTTGGTTATTTTATAAATTAGTATTTCAATCGTACACTACTCAGAAAAAGAACAATTCTCAAAATCATAAAATAATAGCTTCAGAAAAGAGTTATTGTAATGGATTATTGAGCATTTTTTATGCTTTAGAAAAATAACAAGTACACATGAAAAAAATTTTACTATTCATTCTTATAGTAGTACCAACCATGCTTCTTGCACAAGGCGAAGCTGCCAACTGGTATTTTGGTCAAAACGCAGGGTTACAATTTGATCCTATAACTGGAGGCGTAACAGCTGTCACTAATGGAAGCTTAGACACGCTTGAAGGTTGTGCATCTATTTCAACTACCGATGGTAATTTATTATTTTATACCGATGGAATCACCGTTTGGAACAGAAACCACTTAATCATGACCAATGGTACAGGATTGAATGGAGATAGTTCTAGTACATCATCGGCACTTATTGTACCAAAACCTCAAGATCCAAACATCTATTATATTTTTACTGTTGATGAGCCACATCACAATGATGGTGGTGTTAATAATGGTTTAAACTATACTGTTGTTGACATGTCAAACGGAATTGGTGTTGTTGACAATGCGCAAAAAAATATTCCGCTTATTACATACGATACGGGAAATCCAAATGAAACACGTTTTAAATGTTCAGAAAAAATATCCGCGGTAAAAAGTTCGGATTGTGAATCATTTTGGGTATTAACCCACTTTATTGATAATTTCTATGCGTTTAAAGTTGATATCGCTGGAGTTGACACCACACCAATTATTAGCAATACACCCTTAGAAGTCCCTATTTCTGGATACAGACGAAATGCCCTAGGCTATTTAAAAGCTTCTCCACAAGGGGATAAATTAGCAGTAGCACACTTAGGTCTTACCACGGTAGAAGGTGGTGACGGTCCAGGAAAAGTAATGTTATATGATTTTGACAATAGTACCGGAATTGTTACGAATGAATTGGAATTATATAATGGAGATGCGCCGTATGGTGTAGAATTTTCTCCACAAGGTACAAAATTATATGCTACTGTAGGACTAGGAAATAATGGAACTGGAAGCAGTTTATTATTACAATATGATGTCTTAGCAGCTAATATTCCAGCGACGCAAGCTACCATCAATACTTCACCCACAAATTCTGCAGGTGCCATTCAAGTTGGAATTGATGGAAGAATATACAGAGCTCTTGTAGATTTTAGTAACTTTAATTCAACTGGACGTTTTTTAGGTGTCATAGAAAATCCTGAAGCTGATGCTGGAACTGTAGTTTACAATGAGAATGGAATTTTAGTGGATATCACTAATACCAATTCAAACTTATCAAGAATTGGACTTCCTCCTTTTATTCAATCATTATTTGCGACACCAGTTGACATTATCCGTAATGGAGTTTCTACCACAGATTTATCATTATGCACCACACAAAATTATACGTTGATGGCAGATGATATTCCTGGAGCAACGTATGCGTGGACATTTGAAGGAAATCCCTTAGCAGAAACTACTTTTCAGTTAAATCTAACGAATGTTACACTCGCTGATGCAGGATTATATGAAGTTCGAATTGATCAAAACAATGGAGAATGTCCATTACTAGGACAAGCAACGGTTTCCATATTTACATTACCTGTTGCCAACCCTGTAGACGATCAATTGATCTGTGATGATAACAATGACGGATTATGGGG